>CAYXMO010000446.1:0-2898 GCA_964465935.1 uncultured Rhizobium sp. | reverse complement strand
TGCAGAATCTCAACATCATGCTCGGCCTGCCCGAGACCGCCGGCCTGACGTGACGCGGTTCGCCGACGTGCTGGCGCAGCTGGGCGCCGGTCCGCAGAGTGTGACCGCGGCCGACGGCGAGGCGCTGGATCGCGACGGCTACACCATGCTGCGCGGCGTTTTCGACGCCGCCCGCCGCGCCGCGCTGGCGGATGCCTTCGAGCGCAACTACCTGCCCGCCGACGCCTGGCCGTTCCCGCGCGGGCCCGGCGCGCGCCATGCCCTGCTGTGGCAGGAGCAAGACGTGTGGCGCGCCTGCCTGCATCCGCGCATCCTCGCCGCGGTGCATCACATCCTGCGCCGCCGCTTCTATCTCGCCGGCGTCGAGGGCCGCGATCCCAAGCCGGGCCAGGGCCATCAGGCGCTGCACCGCGACTGGACGACGCCGCAGGGCCCCGCGCCGATGGTCGTGGTCCTGGCTTATCTGGATCCGTTCGGGCCGGACAACGGCGCGACGCGCCTGCTTCCAGGCACGCATCGTATGGACGGTGGAGCGGATGCGTTCGCCGATGCCGGCCCCGACTGTCCCGGCCAGGTCGTGGTGCAAGGCGAGGGCGGCGACGTGCTGGTGTTCGACGGCTATCTCGCCCATTCGGGCCTGCGCAACGCCAGCGGCGCGCGCCGGCGCAATCTGCAGATCTGCTTCCAGGCCATCGAAGTGCCCGACAACCCGACCACGATCCGCGGCAGCGCCGCCGCCGCGCCGGCCGAGCTGCGCTACATGCTCGGCCTGGACGATTGAGGACGATGCCGATGTACCGCCCGCCCGCGTTTGCCGTCGACGACAAGGATGCGTTGCTGCGTTTTATCGGCGCGCATCCCTTCGCGACGCTTGCCGCCGCCGCCGGCGGCGCGGTGCAGTTCGCCTACGCGCCGGTCGTGGCCGCGCCCGACGGCACGGTACGCTTTCATCTGGCGCGCAACAACGCCTTGGCCGGGATCGCGGACGGCACGCGGCTGTGGCTGTCGTTCCTGGGCGCCAACGCCTATGTCTCGCCCGACTGGTATGCGAGCGAGGGTCTGGTGCCGACCTGGAATTACAGTGCCGTCGAAGGCGAGGGCGCCGTCACCCGGCTCGATGCGGCGGGGCTGACGCGCCTGCTGATCGACCTGTCGGCGGCGCAGGAAGAAAAGCTGCTGCCGAAGAAGCCCTGGACCATCGACAAGGTGCCGGCGGCGCGGATGGGTGCCTTGCTGAACGCGATCGTCGGCTTCTCGCTGCGGCTCGAAACGCTCGAAGGCAAGTTCAAGCTCAGTCAGGACAAGAAGCCGGACGACATCGCCGGCGTGCTACGCGGCCTGGAGGCGCGGGGCGAGGCGCAGAGCAGCGCCGTGGCCGCCGCGATGCGGCCGCGCTGAGCGCTATTGCAATCCCGGCTGCAGCTTCAGCTTGTCGCCGCCGATGGCGGCGTAGTAGCCGGGGCCATCGGGGCCCGCGTCGTTCCAGGCGCCGACGTCGATCGCATAATTGTGCCCGGCATCGTCATGCGCCCAGCCGGTGCCCAGTTCGGCGTTGAAGGCGCCGGCGAGGTCGGCGTCGTCGCATCGGCCTTTGGCGCAGCCCGCCGTGATGCCGGTGCCGTGATTGGCGGCGGCGTCGAAATCCTTGCCGGCGCGCTGCGGCATCGAGATCGTCGTGCAGCGCGTCGCCGCCGCGACGGCGCCGGCGGTGCCCAGCGAAGCGCGCGAGTCCTTGTTGCCCAGCGCCACGCGCATCAGGACGCCGTAGCCGGCCGGGTCCTTGGGCAGGGGGAAGATGTGGTAGAGCGCATAGCCGCCATAACGCCCACTCTCCAGTGCCATCACCTTGAAGCCGCCATAGTCGCGTCCGTCGGCGATCACCTTGACCGGCGCGTTGGTCAAGACCTGCAGCAACTGACGCACGAACAGGCCCGGCGGCGTGCCCGGCTGGCCGTCGCCGCCGCGCGCGATGCGGCCGCTGACCGGGATGCCGGCATAGCTGGCGATCATCGAGCGGTCCTGCGAAGCCAGCGAGAAGAGAGTGCCGTTCTGGTTCGCATCTTCCGTGGTCCAGCCGAACGGCGCGAAGGTTTCGCAGCGCGCCGCCTTGACCGGAAGCAGGGCGTCGGTCCTGGCGAAGGTGACGCCGTCATAATTGGCGCCGCCCGCGAAATACCAATACGCGCCGCCCGCGAGCAGCAGCGCCACGACCGCCGCGGCGATCAGCCAGATTCGATTTCCACTGAACACGGATGCCCGATCCCGAGTTTGGCGACGGTGCTTGGTAGCAGCCTACCAATCGCGCGACGAGACTTGTGTGTGAAATAGTTAAGTCGCCTTGATCTTCACATAGGCGCCCGGGGCGTTGCCGAGGGTTGGCAGCTTGCCGTCGCCGGGCTTGCGCGCCGCGATCTTCTTGCCCGACTGCTTGGACAGCCATTTGTCCCAGTCCGGCCACCACGAACCGGGGGTCTCCTTGGCGCCGGCGACCCAGTCCTCGACCCTGGCAGGGTAGGGCTTGGCGACGGTGCCGCCGAACTGGTCGTTGGTCCAATACTGATACTTCTTGGCGACCGGAGCGTTGATCACGCCGGCGATGTGGCCGCTGCCGGCCAGGATGAAGCGGATCGGGCCCTTGAACAGCTTGGTGGTCTTGAAGATCGACGGGTAGGGCGCGATGTGGTCTTCCTTGGCCGACTGCAGATAGACCGGCAGCTTGACCTTCGACAAGTCGATCTTGACCCCGCCCAGCACCATCTTGCCCTTGGCGAGGTTGTTCTCCTTGTAGCATTCGCGCAGGTAGAACAGATGCGTCTTCTCCGGCATCCGCGTGGTGTCGGAATTCCAGTAGAGCAGGTCGAACGGCATCGGCTGCTTGCCGAGCATGTAGTTGTTGAT
>CAYXMO010000445.1:0-2922 GCA_964465935.1 uncultured Rhizobium sp. | reverse complement strand
GAAAATCCCACGGTCCACCAACAGGTTCTGGACCAGATCATGGTCGCGCTGCTCAAAGACCAGGCCCAGTCCTGGCACATGAGCGGCGACGGGTCCTATGCCCGCGACCCCGAGGCCTCGTCGCCGGAGGCGTTTTCGGCGCATACTTACTTCATGACGAATCCCTCGCTTTCCGGCCGGGGCCGGGCCCTCAAGATCGCGTCGCCCATCGCCATCGTTTCGCGGCGGGACTGATCCATGAGCGGCACGACGACCCCGTCGGCGGACGCTCGCGCGCCGTCGCCGCCAAAGCCGCGTGCGCGCGGCCGCGGCCCCATCGCCGTCGTCGATATCGGCTCCAATTCGGTGCGCCTCGTCATCTACGAAGCCGAGACCCGCGCCGCCGCCACGCTGCATAACGAAAAATCGATCTGCGGCATCGGCCGCGACATGGTGACGTCGGGCCGCCTGCACGCCGAAGGCTGCGCCATGGCCTTGGAAGCGCTCGCCCGCTTCAAGATGCTGGCCGACGGTCTGAACGTCACGGTGCGCGAAGCGGTCGCGACCGCGGCGGCGCGCGACGCCACCAACGGCGCCGATTTCGTGCGCCGCGCCGAGGCCGCCTGGGGTGCGCCGGTGCGGGTGCTCTCGGGCGAGGAGGAAGCGCGCATCGCCGCCGAAGGCGTCGTCGCCGGCATCCCGCACGCCGACGGCCTGGTCGCGGACCTCGGCGGCGGCAGCCTCGACATGGTCAGCGTGCGCGGCGGCAGGACCGGCGACCCCTTCACCTTGCCGCTCGGCCCCTTGCGCCTGATGGACGCCGCCAAGGGCGACCCCGACAAGGCGCGCAAGCTGGTCGACGACGGCCTTTCCAGGCTCAACCTGATGGGCCTCAAAGACCGTTCGCTCTACGCCGTCGGCGGCATCTGGCGCAGCTTCGCCCGCGTCGACATGGAAGCGATCGAATATCCGCTGCATGTGCTGCAGGAATACGAGATCCCGCGCGGCCGCGCCCTCAAGCTGTGCCGCGTGCTGGCGGGCCTGTCGAAGAAGTCGGTCGAGAAGATGAAGGTAGTGTCCAAGCGCCGCGCCGAGTCGCTGCCTTACGGCGCCATCGTGCTCGAACGCCTGCTGCTCGCCTGCGATCTCAAATCGGTGGTGATCTCGGCCTATGGCTTGCGCGAAGGCATCCTCTACGCCCGTCTTTCGCCCGAAGAACGCGGCCTCGATCCGCTGCTCGAATTCGCCGAGGGCTACAATGCCCGCCAGGCGCGCTCGCCCGGCCATGCCCAGGAGATGTTCGACTGGATGGCGGCGCTGTTCGGCGACGAGACGCCGGAGCTGAGGCGCATCCGCCGCGCCGTGTGCCTGTTCTCCGACGTCGCCTGGCGCCGCCATCCCGACGACCGCGCCATCGGCTCCTTCGGCCAGGTCCTGACCGCGCCCTTCGCCGGCGCCGATCACCGCGCCCGCGCCCTGATCGCGACCGCGGTGCATCACCGCTATTCCGGCGACGAGGATTTCCCGCGCGAGATCGCCAACGCCGATCTGCTGAACAAGGACGACGAGGAGCGCTCGCTGCGCATCGGGCTGGCCTGCCGCCTCGCCTTCGCGCTGTCGGCGTCCTCGACCGACGCCTTGCCGCACTACAAGCTGCGGGTGACGCCGGCCAAGATCGTTCTCGACATTCCCCGCCGCCACGAGGCCATCGCCGGCGAGCCGGTGCAAAAGCGCCTCGGCGCCCTCGCCACCGCCTTCGGCCGCAAGGGCGAGATATTGATCGGATAGCTTAATTCCCCACCGTCATGGGCGGCCTTGAGCCGCCCATCCATCGGGCGCGCGTCCGCGCGCCAATCTCACGCGGGGCCGCGGAGGTTGAGCGCAACGCCGCGTCCTCCGCGGCTCCGCGTGAATCAACTTTTCGCGCGCCAAAGCGCACAGCGTGGCCATGGTGAAGGCGGGAACCGGCGGCTATACTGCCGCCCAACTTGCACTCCCGGCCCCAAAGGGTCTTTAAGGGGCTGGAGCACGGGCCGTTAAAGCCCATCCCTGAGACGGGGACAAAGGAGCATTCCATGGGTGCGTTCAGCATCTGGCATATTCTGGCGCTGGCCGTCGTCGCCCTCCTGCTGTTCGGCGGGCGCGGCAAGATCTCCGACCTGATGGGCGACGTCGCCAAGGGCATCAAGAGCTTCCGCCAGGGCCTCAACGACCCCGAAGACGCCAAGACCATTCCCGGCTCGGCCAATCCGCCGCCGTCCACTCCGAACAAGGACACGACCAAAGTCGGGTAAGGCATGCTCGACTTCAGTTGGAGCCACATCCTTCTGCTGCTCATCGTCGCGCTCGTCGTGGTGGGGCCCAAGGATTTGCCGCGCCTGATGCGCATCGTCGGGCAATGGATGGGCAAGGCGCGGTCGATGGCCGACCAGTTCCGCAGAAGCTTCGACGACATGGCGCGCCAGGCCGAGCTCGACGAGCTGCGCAAGGAGATCGAAAGCCTGCGCAACGAGAAGCCGCTGGCCGACATCGAAACGGAGATGAACCGGCCGATCGTCCCCGACGAGATGCGCTCCAAGGCTTCGGCGCCGCCGCAAAGCGTCTCGATCGAGGCCGAGCCGGTGGAGATTGAGAACCCACCCGAGCCGCGCGAAGGCGAGTTCGCGATTCCCGATCCCGTCTCGGCCGAGCCCGCCGAACCCGTCGCCGCCGCCGGCTACAAACCGCCAGCACCATGAACAAGCCGACCGACGACGACGAAGCGGCGATCGAGGCGACCAAGGCGCCGCTGATGGATCACCTGATCGAGCTGCGCAAGCGGCTGATCTGGTCGATCCTCGCCTTCTTCGCCTGCTTCCTGGTCTGCTTCTACTTCGCCCAGCCGATCTACGGCTTCCTCACCGAGCCCTTGTCGATCGCGATCAAGGACCCGGCGAGCCGCCA
>CAYXMO010000444.1:0-2923 GCA_964465935.1 uncultured Rhizobium sp. | reverse complement strand
CGGCCGTTCTTCATCGACAAGATGCCGAACAATTTCGCCCATGCCGGGCTGATCCACTTGATCCTGCCCAACGCCAGGATCATCGACGCGCGGCGCCACCCGCTGGGCTGCTGCTTCTCGGCCTACAAGCAGCACTTCGCGCGCGGCCAAGCCTTCAGCTACGAGCTGGGCGAGCTTGGCCGCTACTATGCCGACTATGTCGCGCTCATGCGGCACTTCGATGCCGTGCTGCCCGGGCGCGTCCATCGCGTGCTCTACGAAGACGTGATCGGCGATCCGCAAAGGGAGGTGCGCCGCCTGCTCGCCGCCTGCGGCTTGCCGTTCGAGGAGAACTGCCTGCAATTTCACCGCAACGACCGCGCCGTGCGCACCGCCAGCTCCGAACAGGTGCGCCAGCCGATCTTCCGTGACGGGCTCGACCAGTGGCAACATTTCGAGCCCTGGCTGGGGCCGCTCAAGCAGAGCCTGGGCGGGGTGTTGCAGGATTACACGTAAGGCCGCCGACCGGTTGGCGGTGGCGATTTTCCCCCGTTCCCCGCCGCTCCCGTCCTTGACGCGGCACGGCGCCACGGCTTCAACTTATGACAATTGTGCGACTGCGTTGCCGGTCGCTTTTGTCATTTCGAGGGGCTTTCCGATGCGCGGCGTTTCCACCAGCGGCACGCTTTGGCAGCTGCTTCTCGCCTCCACCATGCTCACCGGCGTGACGCCGGCCTTCGCCGCCGACGCCGACAAGCCGACCGGGATCGAGACGGTGGTGGTCACCGCCGAAAAGCGCTCCGAGGACCTGCAGAAGGCGCCGCTCAGCATCCAGGCGCTGCCGACCGAGAAGCTGGCGCAGCTCCAGATCGACAATTTCGCCGACTACGCCAAATACCTGCCGAGCGTCTCCTACACCGTCGGTGGCGCCGGCGCCGGCAATGGCGGACCGGGTTTCGCCAACGTCTCGATGCGCGGCGTCTCGTCGGGCAATGACGGCAACCATTCCGGCTCGCTGCCCACCGTTGGCATCTATCTCGACGAGCAGCCGATCACCACCATCGGCGGCGCCCTCGACGTCCATGTCTACGATCTGGCCCGTGTCGAGTCGCTGTCGGGACCGCAGGGCACGCTCTACGGCGCCAGCTCCGAGGCCGGCACCATCCGCCTGATCACCAACAAGCCGGACGCATCGGGCTTTTCCGCCGCCTATGACGTCGACGCCAATTATGTCGACAAGGGCAGTTTCGGCGGCGGCGCCCAAGGCTTCGTCAACATCCCGCTCGCCGACAACGCCGCGATCCGCATCGTCGGCTATGCCGAGCACCATGCCGGCTTCATCGACAACGTCCACAACACCCGCACCTTCCCGACCTCGGGCGTGACCATCGACAATGCCGGCATCGCCAAGAGCAATTTCAACGGCGTCGATACCTTCGGCGGCCGCGCCGCGCTGCAGATCGTCCTCGACGACAATTGGACGGTGACGCCGACCGTGGTGGTGCAGCACACCCAGTCGAGCGGCATCTTCGCCTACGATCCCTCGATCGGCGATCTGAAAGTCTCGCACTACTTCCCCGAATTCGCGCACGACACCTGGGTGCAGGCGGCGCTGACCGTCGAGGGCAAGATCGCCAATCTCGACGTCGTCTATTCCGGCGGCTACATGGACCGCTCGATCAACGCCGCGTCGGACTACACCGACTATTCGTTCTTCTACGACACGCTCTATGGCTACGGCGCCTATATCTACGACAATCACGGCACCTTCATTAACCCGTCGCAATACATCTCCGAGAAGGACCACTTCACGAAGATGAGTCACGAGCTGCGCTTCTCGACGCCGTCGGACGCCAGCCTGCGCTTCGTCGGCGGACTGTTCTACGAGGAGCAGGGCCACTACATCCTGCAGAACTACCAGATCGCCAATCTCGCCGATAACCACGCCGATCCCGGCGTCGGCCAGCTCTCGGTGCCGAACTGGCCGGGGACGCTGTGGCTGACCGACCAGCAGCGCTACGACCGCGACCTCGCGGCGTTCGGCGAAGTGTCGTGGGACGTGACGCCGTCGGTGACGGTCACAGCCGGCGGCCGCGTGTTCTATGCCGCCAACTCGCTCAAGGGCTTCTTCGGCTTCTCCGCCGCCTACAGTTCGCACACCGGCGTGTCGCAATGCTTCGCGCCAACCAGCGTCGACAACGGGCCGTGCACCGATCTCAACAAATCCGTCTACGAGAGCGGCTTCACGCACAAGCTGAACGTCTCGTGGAAGATCGACGACGACAAGATGGTCTACGCCACCTGGTCGACCGGCTTTCGCCCTGGCGGCGTCAACCGCCGCGGCACCATCCCGCCCTACAAGCCGGACCGGCTGACCAATTACGAAATCGGCTGGAAGACGAGCTGGGCCGACAACACGCTGCGCTTCAACGGTGCGATCTACCTGGAGAACTGGAACAATTTCCAATTCTCCTTCCTCGGCCTCAACTCCTTCACCGAGATTCACAATGCCGGCGCCGCGCGCATCTGGGGTGCGGAATCGGACGTGATCTGGCAGCCGGTCGACGGCTTCACGCTGAGCGGTGCCGCGACCTACACCGATGCGGTGCTGACCAAGGACTATTGCGGCCCGGTCGGTGTGACGGTGTGCCCTGGCCCGCTCGATCCCGACCCGCCGAACGCGCCGCGCGGCACCGCGCTGCCGACGACGCCCAAATTCAAGACCAACTGGACCGCGCGCTACGAATTCCCGTTCGAGCAGATGCTGGGCCATGTCCAGGCGGGGTTGGTCTACCAGGGCTCGTCCTGGCCGGATCTGCGCGTCATCGCGCCCAATCCGGTGACGGGGGTGCTGGTGCCGATCCGCGGCGCCCTCGGCCTGCAGCGCGCCTTCACCACGGTGGATTTCGCCTTCGGGGTCGAGACCGACGCCTGGTCGCTGGAG
>CAYXMO010000443.1:0-2932 GCA_964465935.1 uncultured Rhizobium sp. | reverse complement strand
ACGCCGCGCTCGCCCACCAGGGTGCGCAGATGGTCGGGGAAGCGCGCGATGGTGTCTTCCAGGTCGGCCGCTTCGGCGGCGTCGCGCACCTCGGCCTCGTCGCGCATCGGGTTGTCGTAGGAGATGTTGCGGCCCAGCTCGTCGGCGAACAGGAACGGGTCCTGCGGCACCAGCGCGATCTGTCCGCGCACCTGCGCGATCGGCAACAGGCGGATGTCGCGGCCGTCGAGATAGACGGTGCCCGGCGGCGGATCGAGCAGGCGCACGATCGAGCGCAGCAAGGTCGACTTGCCCGAGCCGACGCGGCCCAGGATCGCGATCATCTCGCCGGCCTTGATCTCCAGAGACACATCTTTCAGCGCCGCCAGACCGGTGGCTGCGGCCCTGGCGTCGGTGCCGCGCGCGTCCCGCGCGGTGGCGCGGCGCGGATAGGTGTAGGAGAGATGCTGCAGCTTGATGTCGCCGCCGATGCGGTCCAGCGGCCGCGCCTCGGGCGCGTCGCGGATTTCCGGCTCGTAGTCCAGCACTTCGAACAGCCGCGCCGCGCCGGAGGAGCCGCGCTGGAACATCGACACGATCTGCCCCGATTGCTGGATCGGCGCCACTGCCATGCCCAGATACATCGTGAAGGCCGTGAAGATGCCGACGCTCATCTCGCCATGCATCACCTGCCAGCCGCCGAAGCCCATGATGATCACCACCGCGATGCCGGTGAACACCACCATCCAGGCGTTCAGCGCCGCATTCAGCACCATCAGGCGGAAGTAGTTGTCGGCATAGGCGCCCGACACCGCCTTGAAGCGTTCGACCTCGCGATCCTCCTGGGCGTGGGTCTGGATGGTGCGGATGCCGTTCAGATTCTCCTGCACCGACTCCGACAGCGAAGAGAATCCCTCCTGCACCTTGGTCGATTGGTCGAAGATCCGCTTGGAGAGGTAATAGCCCATGGCGGCGATGAACGGCATCACCGGCAGCAGCCACAGCGTCAGCTTGAGCGACAGCGACATCATGAAGGCGAAAGCGACGAGGCCGGAGAAGCCGAGCACGATCAGCGTGCGCGAACCGACACCGATCAGCTGGCGCACCAGGTTGAGATCGTTGATGGCGCGCGCCATCAGATCGCCGGTCGGAAAGCGGGCGAAGAAGCGCGGTCCTTGCAGCTCGAAATGCCAATAGAGCCGCTCGCGCATCTTGTAGGTGACGGTAACGCCGGTCAGCCGCACCAGTTGCCGCCCATAGGCGACCGAGACGTAGCGCACCACGGCCAGGCCCAGGATGCCCAGCACCGGCAGCGCCAGCCGCCCGTCGCCCGCCGCGACGCGGTTGATGCCGAGCCCGACCAGTAGCGGCATCCCCGCTTCGAACACCCGCCCCAGGCAGATGAAGAACATCCCGCCCCAGAAGGCGAGGCCGTGCCGGTTAACCAAAGGCAGCAGGCGCCACAGCGGGCTCCGGGACCGGCTTTGGGATGTTTCGGCGACGCTCAATCGATCCGCCGGCGCGTGCGCGCCGCCTGCCCTGACCGCCGCAAGGCGGCGATTTTGTTGTCTGATTCTTCCAATTGTACGAACCGCTTCCGGCTGCCGCCAGCGCTATTGCGTGGCCAACCGCATTGCGACAATTGCGCCTGAGGGGCACCATACCCACATGACGGGGGCATGAGGGGCACGCCATGAAAACCATCCGATTTGCCTTGGGTTTCCTTGCCCTGGTGGCGACCTCCGCTATGGCCCAGGAAGGGCCCCCGCCGACGCCCGCAGAGGCTGCCGAGCTGGCCGCCGCGCCCATGCCGCCTGCCGATACCCATGGCGGTCATGCGCTCACCCAGAGCGACGTGGAAGCCTTCTCCGACGGCATGGTCCCGGTCGCGCTGGCCCAGGGCGACATGGCCGGCGCCGTCGTGGTGGTGGTCAAGGACGGCAAGATCCTGTTCCAGAAGGGCTACGGCGTTTCCGATACCGCCACCCGCGCCCCCGTCGATCCGGAGAAGACCCTGTTCCGTCCCGGCTCGGTGTCCAAGCTCTTCACCTGGACCGCGGTGATGCAGCTGGTGGGCGAGGGCAAGCTCGACCTCGACAAGGACGTCAACGCCTATCTCGATTTCACCATCCCGCCGGCCTTCGGCAAGCCGATCACGCTGCGCAACCTGATGACGCACACCGCCGGCTTCGAGGAGACGCTGCGGCCGCTGCTGCTCGGCGATCCCGATACGCTGGAGCCGGTCGACAGCGTGCTGAAGAACGGCATCCCGGCGCGCATCTTCCCGCCGGGCGAGGTCCCGGCTTATTCCAACTACGGCGCCACGCTCGCCGGCTACATCGTCGAGCGCGTCTCTGGCGAGAAGTTCACCGACTACGTCCAGCGCCACATCTTCGCGCCGCTCGGCATGACGCATGCGACCTTCGTCCAGCCCTTGCCGGCGGCGCTGCGCAAAGACATGTCGAAGGGCTATCAGGTGGCCTCGGGGCCGCAGACGCCGTTCGAGATGATCTCGATGACCCCGGCCGGCGGTCTTTCGGCCAGCGGCGCCGATCTCGGCCGCTTCATGATCGCGCATCTAAACGATGGCGCGTTCGGCGGTGCCCGCATCCTGTCGCCCGAGCTCGCTGTGCGCATGCACGGCGTTGCGTTCCGCCCGTTCTCGGCGCTGTCGCCGATGGCGTATGGCTTCTATCACGACGACATGAACGGCCACCCGATCATCGCCCATGGCGGCGATACCGGTGTGTTCCATTCCAATATGGAGCTGATCCTCGATGCCAACACCGGCATCTTCATCTCCGTCAACAGCGCCGGCATCAATCGCGCCAGCGGCATCCTGCGCCGCGCCTACATGCTGGGCTTCATGCGGCGCTATTTCCCGGCACCCGACGCCAAGCCGCTGCCGACGCTGAAGACCGCGCTCGCCGACGGCCAGCGCATCGCCGGCGAC
>CAYXMO010000442.1:0-2938 GCA_964465935.1 uncultured Rhizobium sp. | reverse complement strand
AGCAAGACCGCGCGTCTCAGCGACGGCGCCGTCATCTTCGAGATCGACAACAACCGCCTGCACGCCACCGGCACCACCGGCCTCGCCACCTCGCGCCTCGCCGTCGATTGGGTCGAGGAATTCCACGCCGCCGGTCCGGTGACCTCGACCATCGGCATCAAGGGCCCGATGGACCAGGCGGCGCGCGAGATGCTGGGGCTCAGCGGCCTCAACGACTATCTGCACGGTCCGGTCGGCGTCAGCGGCACGCTCACCGGCCGCCGCGGCCAGCTCACCCATGCCGATCTCAATCTCGACCTCACCGCCGCCGGCCTGGCGGTCGATCTCGTCGGCATCGCCAAGCCTGCGGGCTTTCCCGCCTCAGCCCACGCCGTCGCCGCCTTCGGGCCGCACAGCACGATCCAGTCCGAGAACATGACGATCACCGGTCCCGGCCTGCAGGCCACGATGGCGCTGAGCTTCAACGGCGAGGGCAGCCTGACCGAGCTGGACGCGCCGAGCGTGCGCGCCGGCGCCTCCAACGATTTCGCCTTCAATCTCAAGCGCGGCCCCGCCGGCGTCGACGTCACGCTGCGCGGCCGTTCGCTCGATGGCACCCAGATCGCGCGCCGCGGCAGCGGCACCGGCAAGGCCGGCGGCGGCTCCGGCAAACCGGCCGCGACCTTCACCGAGCCCTTCCACATCAGCGCCAAGCTCGACCGGGTCGCCTTGCGCAGCGGCATCGCCATCGCGCCGTTCTCGCTCGACGTCACCGGCGTCGCCGACCGCCCGGCGACGATGACGCTGGTGGGGCGGATCGGAAAGACCGGCACGCTGTCCGGCAGCATCGTACCCGCCGGCGCCGACCGTAAGCTGTCGCTGGCGACGACCGACATGGGGTCGCTGGCGCACGGCCTGTTCGGCTTTGCCAGCATGAAGGGCGGCAAGCTCGACCTGCGCGCGACGCTGCACGGCTCCGCCGCCGCGCCGGCCGCCGACGATGCCGCCGCCAACGACTACGAAGGCAAGTTCGACCTGACGGATTTCCGCCTGCTCAACCAGCCCTTCCTGGCGCGGCTGTTCAGCGCCGGCTCGCTGATCGGCTTCGGCAACCTGATGCAGGGCGGCGGCATCGAGGTCGATCATCTCAAAGTGCCGTTCAGCGCCAACAACGGCGTGCTCGCCATCCACGACGCCCGCGCCACCGGCCCCGCCATCGGCGTCAGCGCCGAGGGCTATATCGACCGGCCCAAGAACGAGATCGCGGTCAAGGGTACGCTGGTGCCGCTGTTCGGCATCAACACGGTGCTGGGCTACATCCCGCTGCTCGGCGATCTTCTGATCTCCAAGCCCGGCGAAGGCATCATCGGCATGGTCTACAGCGTCAGCGGCGACGCCGACGAGCCGAAGGTGAGCATCAACCCGCTCTCGATGGTGACGCCGGGCATCCTGCGCCGCATCTTCGAAGGCAAGATGCCGAACGCCGCCAACGCGCCGTCGAATGCACCTCCTCCTCCGCCGGTGGCGACGCTGCCGGACAAGCCGGCAACGAATGCGCCGGTGCCGCCAGCACCACCACAACAGAAATAGCTCCACACCAACAACCCCGTCATCCCCGGCCTTGTGCCGGGGATCCAAGATCACCCATGTGGCATGGGTGATCTTGGATGGCCGCCACAGCCGTAGCGGCAGCGTGCGGCGGCCATGACGGTTGAGGGAGTGATGAAAGTTCTGCGCGCAGCGCGCAACAAAATTGGCACGCGGAGCCGCGGAGAACGCGGAGGTGATCTACCATCCTCCGCGCCTCCGCGTGAATCCTACGCCGGCTTCACCAGCACGTGCTTCTTCTTGCCGCTCGACAGCTTGAACACGCCGTCCGCCGTCACCGCGCTGGCGTCGATCTGCAGCTTGGGATCGCTCACCGCGACGTCGTTGATCTTCAGCCCGTTGTTGGCGATCAGCTTGCGCGCCTCGGAGTTCGACGCCGCCAGCCCGGTCGCGACCGCCAGGTTCAGCACCCCGTCGGGAAGCTTCAGCGTGAAGGTCGGCAGCCCCGCCGCGGACTCGCCTTCCTCGAACGTCCGCCGCGCCGTTTCCGCCGCCGCGTCCGCCGCCTCGCGGCCATGCAGCACCGCGGTCGCTTCCGTCGCCAGGATCTTCTTGGCGTCGTTCAGCTCGGCGCCTTTGAGCGCCTCCAGCCGCGCGATCTCCGCCATCGGCATGTCGGTGAACAGCCGCAGGAACTTGCCGACGTCGCCGTCCTCGCAATTGCGCCAGAACTGCCAGTAGTCGTAGACGCTGAGCATCTCCTTGTTCAGCCACACCGCGCCCGACACGCTCTTGCCCATCTTGGCGCCCGACGCGGTGGTGATCAGCGGCGTCGACAGCGCGAACAGCTGCACGCCCTGCATGCGCCGCCCCAGATCGATGCCCGACACGACATTGCCCCACTGGTCCGAGCCGCTCGACTGCAATCGGCAGCCATAGCGCTTGTAGAGCTCGACATAGTCATAGGCCTGCATGATCGAGTAGTTGAACTCCAGGAAGCTCATCGGCTGCTCGCGGTCGAGCCGCAGCTTCACGCTCTCCATCGTCAGCATGCGGTTGACCGAGAAATGCTTGCCGACCTCGCGCAGGAACGGGATGTATTCCAGCTTGTCGAGCCATTCGGCGTTGTCGACCATGATCGCGTCGGTCGGCCCGTCGCCGAATTTGAGCAGGTGGCGGATGCCGCTCACCATGCTCTGCTTGTTGTCTTCGATCTGCTGCGGCGTGAGGATCAGCCGCGTCTCGTCCTTGCCCGACGGATCGCCGGCCTTGGTCGTGCCGCCGCCCATCAGGAGGATCGGGCGATGCCCCGCCTGCTGCAGCCGGCGCAAGGTCATCAGCTGCACCAGATTGCCGATATGCATCGACTTGGCGGTGCAGTCGAAGCCGATATAGGCCGTCACCCGCTCCT
>CAYXMO010000441.1:0-2945 GCA_964465935.1 uncultured Rhizobium sp. | reverse complement strand
GTGATGATCGCGAAGGTCATCTGGAAGAACATGTAGACCGACTCGGGGATCGTCGGCGCCAGGCCGCTGACCGCGTTCAGTCCCATCGGCTGCAGGAACAGATAGGAGAAGCTGCCGATGACCTTGTTGGTGTTGGCGTCGGGATTGGTCGTGAAGGCGATGGAATAGCCGATGATCATCCACAGCACGGTGATGATCGCGGTCGCCGCGAAGCTTTGCGCCAGCGTCGCCAGCACGTTCTTCTTGCGCACCATGCCGCCATAGAACAGCGCCAGGCCCGGAATGGTCATCAGCAGCACCAGCGCCGACGAGGTCAGCATCCAGGCCGTGTCGCCGGTGTCGATCTTCGGCGCGTCGGCGGCGAAGGCCGGCGCGATCGTCGTGGCCAGCGCGCCAAGGCCGGCGGCCGCGCCGAACCCCAATCGCTTCATGGTCGAAAAACGCATGTCAAACTCCCCTTTTATGAATCCCGAATTTTGGGGCTACCGCTTCGCTGCTTGAGCCCCGTGATGTGTGTGACGGCTGCTCAGAGCGCGTCGCCGTCGGTTTCGCCGGTACGGATGCGCACGACCTGCTCGAGCGGCGTGACGAAGATCTTGCCGTCGCCGATCTGTCCGGTCTTGGCTTTCGAGGTGATCGCCTCGATCACCGCGTCCGCCATCTCGCTCTTGACCGCGACTTCGATCTTGAGCTTGGGCAGGAAGCTCACGGCGTATTCGGCGCCGCGATAGATTTCCGTATGCCCCTTCTGCCGCCCGTATCCTTTGACCTCCGTCACCGTCATGCCCTGGACGCCGAGCGCCGAGAGCGACTCCCGGACTTCGTCGAGCTTGAAGGGTTTGATGATCGCGGTGATCAGCTTCATCTGCCGTCCTTCCATGGTTGCACCGCCCGAGGCACCCCCCTCAGGCGTTAACACTTCATCAAGAATCGTGCCGCGATGCAGCGAAATTTCAGGTCTTTGAAATCATTTGATATTTTCGAATTTCCACCACCCCTAGACCGAATCTTTCCTGCCCGAATGCTGGCTTTTTGAGCGAACCGCGCGTTTTGCCTATATTTCGATCAAGTCTTGAATTGCCTAAGGCTCAGGACCACGTTCCTGGTCTCACGGCTTGAGACTTTGCGTTGGTCGTCCTGAGGGAGCCTCGAGGGGAGCCCCCCATTCGAGAAGTCGAAAACAGTACGTTGTGGTCGCAAGTCCAACTGCCCACCAAATGTAGCAGCAGCGGCATCTGGTCTTTTCGCCGACGCGCAGGACCGGTCTAGGCTGTCGATATGAGCAGATGTGACGTGATCATCGGCGGCGGCGGCATGGTGGGGATGACCCTCGCGGTCGCGCTCGCCCGGGGCGGCCTCGACGTCGTGGTCGCCGATCCGCTGCCTCAGGCGGCGAGCCTGGACGCCAAATTCGACGGCCGCGTCAGCGCCCTCGCTTACGCCACCGTCCGCATGTTCGGCGCCCTCGGCGTCTGGGAGCACCTGGCGGCCGATGCCCAGCCGATCAAGGACATCCTGGTCACCGACGGCAGGATCGGCGGCGAGCCTTCGCCCTTCTCGCTGCATTTCGACTCCGCTGAAGTCGGCGCGGCGTCGCTCGGCCACATCGTGGAGAACCGCCACATCCGCGCCGGTCTCTTCGCCGTCGCCGCGACGCTTCCCAATCTGCGCTTCGTCGCGCCCGCCGCGCTCACCGATCTGAAGCCCACCGCCCACGGCATCGCCGCGACGCTCGCCAATGGCGAGACCATCGACGCCGCGCTCGCCGTTGCCGCCGATGGCCGCGACTCGCCGATGCGCGACTTGATGGGGCTGCAGGTGATTTCATGGTCCTATCCGCAATGGGGCATCGTCGCGACCGTCGAACACGAGAAGCCGCACAACGGCGTCGCCTACGAACACTTTTTGCCGTCGGGACCGTTCGCGATCCTTCCGCTGACCGGAAACAGGTCGTCATTGGTTTGGACGGAAGACGAGAAGCTCGCTCCCGGCATGATGAAGCTCGATGCCGACGGCTTCGATGCTGAGATCGCGCGCCGCTTCGGCAGCCATCTGGGCGCGACCAGGGCCGCCGGCCCGCGCTGGTCCTATCCGCTGAAATTCCATCTCGCGCGCGGCTTCGTGACGCCGCGTTTCGCGCTGTGCGGCGACTCGGCGCACGGCATCCATCCGATCGCGGGGCAGGGCCTCAATCTGGGCCTCAAAGACGCCGCCGCGCTGACCGAAGTGGTGCTCGATGCAGCGCGGCTCGGCCTCGACATCGGCAATCTCGCCAGCTTGCAGAAATACGAGCGCTGGCGCCGCTTCGATTCCTTCGCCCTCTCGGTGGCGACCGACGGGCTCAACCGCCTGTTCTCCAACGACATCGCGCCGCTGCGCCTGTTGCGCGACGTCGGCATGGGGATCGTCGATTCCATCGGCCCGGCCCGCCGCTTCTTCATGCGCCACGCCGGCGGCGATGTCGGAAGGCTGCCGCGCCTGATGAAGGGCGAGGCGGCGTGAGCGGTCAATGCAGGGTTTCGTCGCCGCGCCGGAACGGCACGACGTTGCCGGGCGCCGCCGGCTTGGGCGCCGGGCTGCTGCTCGCGACCGTCGACGGGTCGCGCCGCTCCGCCAGCGCCGCCGGCAGCTCGACGTAGTACGAGCGCGCGATGGCGCGGATTTTTTCGGCGCGGGCATTCTCCGCTTCCCAGCGCGTACCGAAGTGCTGGCCTTCAAAGACATAGCGCGTTGCCATGGCGGTCGTGATCTCGCTCACCGCTTCGACCTGTTCCTCGGCGGTCTTCAGCGTGTGCTTGTAGTGCGCCAAAGGATCGGCCTTCTCGGCTTCCTGGTCCTTGATGCGCTGCACGTTGCGCGCGTCGAAGCGGCGCAAAGCGTCCGCGACCTGGCGGTGATAGCGATAGATCGCGATCGCCACCGCGAGGAACAGGGACAAGGTGATG
>CAYXMO010000440.1:0-2946 GCA_964465935.1 uncultured Rhizobium sp. | reverse complement strand
GTTCGACGCCTTCTGCTGGGCGGCGGCGACGACGGGGAGCGACTGGGCGGCGGCGAGGGTCATGGCGTTCCCCTTTTACGGCCAAGCCGGGCGCCGGCAAACGAAAACAGCGAGCGGGCGAGCAGGCCCGGCATCTCCCAGCGGCGATGGTGAACGCGGTCGCTCAAGGGGTCTTTGGCCAGCAATCGGCGGTTGAGGTCCTCGGCCAGGGTCTGGATGACGCTGACTTCCAGGCCGAGGCGGCGGTCGCGGATCTGGGCGGCGAAGGGCCGGGCGATGGCGAGCAGGTCCTGCGTGTCGCGGGCAAGCGAGCGGATGACCTCGATCAGCGCCGGCGGCGCGTGCGGCTGGGCCAGGACCTCGACGCCGAGGCCGGCGAGACGGTCGAGCGGCAGATAGACCCGGTTCAGGTCGCGGTAATCCTTGGCGCAGTCCTGCAGGTGGTTGATGACCTGGAGCGCGGCGCACAACGCGTCGTTGGCGGGCCAGGTGTCCTTGGACTCGCCATGCACGTCGAGCACGAAGCGGCCGACCGGCATCGCCGAATAGCGGCAATAGTCCATCAGCTCGTCCCAGCTGGCATAGCGCAGCTTGGTGACGTCGCGGCGGAAGGCTTCGAGCAGCATCAGTGGGTGCTGCGGGCTGAGAGCGCGCGCCGCGAGCGCCCGGCGCAGCGCCAGGGCTTGCGGATCGGCATCGCGCTTGCCGGTCAGGGTGCGCTCCATCTCGTCGAGGACGCGCAGTTTCTCCTCGGGCGCGGCGTCCGGGTGATCGGCGACATCGTCGGCGGCGCGGGCAAAACGATAGAACGCCATGACCGGCGGACGGTGGCGCTTGGCGATCAGGATCGAGGCGACCGGGAAGTTCTCGTCCTTGTCGCCCTTGCCCGAAGCGAGATCGGCGGCGGTCATCGCGCTTGCCCCATGGCCTGCGCCCGGCCTTTCCACATGCCGCCGCGGCCACGCCAATGCTGGATCGCAGAGTCGAGCGTGAACAGCGCGTAGACGAAACCGATCAACGGCAGCACAAGGCCCCAAAGCGGCGAGACGCGGTAGAATTTCAGGATCGGCTGGAAGCTGAAGGCCATCGCGGCCCAGACCAGAATGCCGGAAGCCTGCGCCGACTGCGCCGCGAAAAAGGCGAGGAAGGGCGCCGCACCATAGACCGCGATCATGCCGGCAAAGGTGCCGATCAGCGCCAGCGGCGAATAGCCGAGCTGGGCATAGGCGCTGCGCGCGACCATCGAGCGAATTTCGGCCATGCCGTTATAGGGGCGAATGCTCGCGGCGCGCTGGGTGAGGCCGAGCCAGATCGGGCCTTGGGCTTTGAGGGCGCGGCCGAGCGCGCAATCGTCGATGATCTCGCCCTTGATGACGTCGATGCCGCCAGCGCGTTCCAGCGCCGCGCGCCGCGCCAGCATGCAGCCGCCGGCCGCGGCGGCAGTCTTGTTGCGCGGATCGTTCACCCAGGCGAAGGGAAAGAGCATGGCGAAGAAGAACACGAAGGCAGGGATGAGATAAGCCTCCGCCCAGCTCTTGCAGTGCAGCTTCACCATCAGCGAGGTGAGGACGAGCCTGCCGTGCTCCGAGCGGGTGACGAGGCGGCGCAGATTGTCCGGCTGGTGTTCGATATCGGCATCGGTGAACCAGATGTAGTCCGGCGTGCCGGCGCGCGCGGTGCCTTGGCGCATCGCCCAGACCTTGCCGGCCCAGCCGGCGGGGCGCGCCGAGCCGGTGAGGATGTCGAGACGGCCCTTGTCGTCAAGCTTGCGCGCCGCGTCCGCGGTGCCGTCGCTGCTCTGGTCGTCGATCAGCACGATGCGGAAGGCGCCGGGATAGTCCTGGTCCAAGAGGCTGCCGATGGAGCGGGCGATGACGTCGGCTTCGTTGCGCGCGGGGACGACGGCGACGACGCTGGGCCACGTGGCCGGCTCGGATGGTTCGCCCGCATCGTCGCGCTCGGCCATCACCCAGAACATGCCGCGCCCGGCCAGCAGGTAGAGCCAGATCGCGACCGGGATGAGGGCGAGGAGCGCGATCATTTGATGTAGCCGGCGCCGCGGAACCAGGTCACGGCGTCTTCGATGGCTTGGGCGTAAGGCCGCGCGGTATAGCCAAGTTCGTCCTGCGCCTTCTTCGACGAAAAGAACATGTGATAGCGCGACATGGCCAGCGCATCGACCGTGAGCATCGGCTCTTTGCCGGTGACGCGGGCGGCAAGCTCGGCGCCGAGCGCCAGGGGATAGAGCGGACCGCGCGGCAGCTGCAGGCGCGGCGGCCTGCGCCCCGCGAGCGGCGCGATCACCGCCAGCATGTCTTTGAGGCGCACATCCTCGCCGCCCAGGATGTAGTTCTCGCCGACGCGGCCCTTCTCCAGCGCCAGCAGATGGCCGGCGGCGACGTCGTCGACGTGAACGAGATTGAGCCCGGTGTCGACGAAGGCCGGCATGCCGCCATTGGCGGCCTGGACGATGATGCGCCCGGTCGGCGTCGGCTTGACGTCGCGCGGACCGATCGGGGTCGAGGGGCTGACGATCACCACCGGCAAGCCGTCACCGGCCATGCGCTCGACCAGACGCTCGGCCACCAGCTTGGACTTCTTGTAGGCGCCGATGACGGTCTGTTCCGAATGGCGCGAGGTTTCGTTCACCGCGACGCCGTGGACCGGTTTGAGCGCCGCGACCGAGGAGGTGTAGACGATGCGCTCGACGCCGCTGTCGCGCGCCGCCTCCATCACCGCCTTCGCGCCGCCGAGATTGTTGCGCACGATCTCGTCCGGATCGCGCGCCCATAAGCGATAATCGGCGGCGACGTGGAAGACATAGCGCACGCCGTCCATCGCTTCGAGCATCGCGTGGCGGTCGCGCATGTCGCCTTCGGCGATCTCGTAGTTCTCGCCGCCGATATTGGTGCGGACCGAGGTGCCGCGCACCAGCACGCGCACCGC
>CAYXMO010000439.1:0-2955 GCA_964465935.1 uncultured Rhizobium sp. | reverse complement strand
ACATGCTCTCAGCTATCGCCGGTGCAAGCAGGATACCGTTGCGGTACTGGCCGGTCGCGGCAAAGAGCCCCGCGATGGCGGTGGCGCCCAGGATCGGCAGATCGTCCGGCGAGCCGGGGCGCAGGCCGGCCCAGCGCTCGGCGACCTCCCAGTGCGCCAGCGCCGGCATCAGGGCGATGGCCCGGCTCGACAGCCATTCGGCTGCCGCATCGGTCACGGCGGTGTCGAAGCCGGCGTGGGCGACGGTCGCGCCGATCAGCAGCCGGCCGGCACGCGGCACCAGGTAGACCTCGTTGCCCCAGACGACATGGCTGGGCAGGCGGGCGCCGTGCGGCGGCGACACCGCGATCATCTCGCCCTTCACGGGATGGACCGGCGGCAGCGCCTCGGGCGGCAGGCCGCCGATGTCGCCCGACCACGCACCGGCAGCGAGGATGAAAGCGTCGGCACCGATGCGGCGGAACGGCGTGACGGCGGCGACGGCGCGGGTGCCCTGGAGTTCGAAGCGGACCAGGGCTTCGTTGACGGCGAGCTCGCCGCCGGCCCGGACGAAGGCGGCAGCCAGGGCTTGGCCGAGGGCGCGGCTGTCGACCTGGGCCTCGTCCGGAGCCCAGAGGGCGCCTGCCAATTCGCCCGTCAACATGGGTTCTTTTGCGCGGGTGGCCTCGGAGGTCAGACGCTCCACGCCGCTCCAGCTTTCGAACGCGGCGGCTTCGGCGGCGCTGCGCGCGAGCATCAAGGCGCCGCTGCGGCGATAGAAGATGGGCTGTGCCGATGCGGCTTCGAGTTCTGCCGCAAAAGCCGGCCATAGAGAACTGGAATGCTGGGCATATTCGGCTTCGGGGGTCTGGGCGCCACCCATCTCGCCGGCGACCGCGATCATGCCGGCGGCAGCCCAGGTCGCGGCACGGGCCGGCTGGCCGCGCTCCAGGATCGTCACCTCGGCTCCGGCTTGGCACAGACGCCAGCCGATGGCGAGGCCGGCGACACCGGCGCCGACGATGACGACCTTCACGGCCGCGAACTCGCCAGGACGGTTGCGAGGCGGCTGCCGGCGGCGACAAAGCACAGAATTCCAACGGCGTAGGCGATCAAGCTGAACCATTGCGGGAAGACGCAGGCGAGCGCGAAGGCGATGAACAACTCGGTCTTGCCGATGAGCGAGCCTAAGGCCGAGGGCTGAATCGTCGCCGCACCGGCCCGCGCCACTAGGCCGAGCATCAGGAACATGGCGGCGAGCGCTCGGTCCGGCTCGGCCAGCGCGAAGGCGAACGGCACCGCGGCGGCGAGGACGAGGCTGAGCACCTGTTCGAGCGGGGCGCTGCCGCCGCCCAGCCGCGCCACAGGGCCGTCGAGGGCGTCGAGCGCACCAGCCAGCGCCAGCAACGCCAGACCCGGCAGATAGTGACGGTGGCCGATGACGACCAGACCGGCGGCGCCAGCGGCGAAAGCGGCCAGCGTCAGCATGCGGGCGCCGATGCCCCAGCCGGCGAGCCGGCGGGCGGCAGGAGTGAGCGCCGTCTCGGAGCGGCGGCGAAGGATGGGGTCGAGCATGGCGCGGACGCTTATTGGGTTGGGTGGCGGCGGTCAAACCGCAAAACCTTGTCCGTTGTACGGCGTAAGGGCCCCTCTGCCCCATTTGCGGCGTCCGGCTCCGGCGTATAGTCGCGCCGTTATGCGACGTGGGATCATCGATGAAATTCTCGAAGGCATGGGCGGGGGCGCTGGCGGTCATGGCAGTTGGAATGGTTTCGAACATCGCGTTCGGCGAGGTCGGGCGCGGCGACCGCTATTCGGGGGCGCAATGGGCGACGCGCTCGCCGGTTTTGGGCCAGCACGGCATGGCGGCGACCGCGGTGCCGCTGGCCAGCCAGGTGGCGATCGACATCCTGAAGAAGGGCGGCAGCGCAGTGGACGCGGCGATTGCCGCCAACGCGGCGCTGGGCCTGATGGAGCCGGTGTCCAACGGGCTCGGCGGCGATCTGTTCGCCATCGTGTGGGACCCCAAGACCAAGAAGCTCTACGGCTATAACGGCTCCGGCCATTCGGCCAGGGGCCGCGACCTCGAAGCGATGATCGCCAAGGTCAAGGCGGTGGACGCCAAGCTGGGCGTGCCCTATGCCGCGCATATCCCCAAATACGGCTCGCTCTCGATCACGGTGCCGGGCGCGGTCGACGCCTGGGGCGCGCTGCACGCCAAGTTCGGCAAGCTGAAGCTAGCGGACGACCTGGCGCCGGCCATCGCTTACGCCACGCATGGCTTTCCGGTGTCGCAGCTGATCGCGCTGTACTGGAAAGGCAACATGGCCGCGTTCGCCAAGAACAGCGCCATGATAGAGGAGATCGCCAACGCCGAGCACACCTATCTGGTGAACGGCAAGACGCCGGCGGAAGGCGAAGTGTTCCGCAATCCCGATCTGGCGCACACGCTGAGCCTGATCGCCAAGGGCGGGCGCGACGTCTATTACAAGGGCGAGATCGCGCACACCATCGACAAATATTTCAAGCGCATCGGCGGCGACCTGCGCTATGAGGACTTCGCGGCGCATCACGGCGAATGGGTCGAGCCCCTGGGCGTGAGCTATCGCGGCTACGACGTGTACGAGCTGCCACCCAACAGCCAAGGCGCCGCCGTGCTGCAGATGCTGCAGATTCTCAAGGGCTTCGACCTGAAGAAGATGGGCGCGGGCAGCGCCGATGCCTTGACCGCGATGATCGAGGCCAAGCGGCTATCCTATGAAGACCTGGCGAAGTGGTACGCCGACCCGGCCTTTGTGCATGTGCCGATGACGGAGCTGCTATCGGACAAATACGCCGATGCGCGGCGCAAGCTGATCGATCTGAGCAAAGCCAATCCCGGTGTCGGGCCCGGCGATCCCAGGCTCGGCCAAGGCGACACGACCTATTTCACCACCGCCGACAAGGACGGGATGATGGTCTCGATCATCCAGTCGA
>CAYXMO010000438.1:0-2957 GCA_964465935.1 uncultured Rhizobium sp. | reverse complement strand
CACGCGCCGAGCCTGTATGTGAAGGACAAGGCGGTGGCGCAGCGGCTGGCGAGCTGAGCCTGGTCCCTACGCTCGCCTCTGCGATCGTCAACCGATCTGCACCGAAAGCATGGAAATCGATCCCCCGTCGACACCTTCGACGGGGAAGCCGACGCGCTCGCCTCGCTGTGCCGCGCCCAGCACATAAATCAGCGGCAGATAGTGATCGGGTGTCGGAATCGACAGCGCTGCGTCCTTCCCGAGCATTTCGTAGTCGATCAGGGGCTGGAAATTCCCGGCGAGCATCATCTCTCTTGCGCGGGCTTCGAAGCGAACCGCCCAATCATACGGATCGCGCGGGTGCCGGCCCCAGGCGTAAGTATGAAGGTTGTGCACGAGGTTTCCGCTGCCGACGATCAGGATGCCTTCATCTCTAAGCGGCGCGAGCTTTTTGCCGATTTCAAAATGGAATGCCGCGGGTTTGGTCTCATCGATACTGAGCTGCACGACAGGAATGCCGGCTTCGGGATAGACATGCTTCAGCACCGACCAGGTGCCGTGATCGAGGCCCCATCTGTCGTCGAGCGTCACATTCGTGGGCATTAGGAGAGACTGAACCCGCCGCGCCAGCACCGGATCGCCGGGCGCCGGATACTGAACCCGAAACAATTCGGGCGGGAAGCCACCGAAGTCGTGAATGGTCCGAGGCGATGTCGAGATCGTGACCGCGGTATCGGGAATAAACCAATGTGCGGAGATCGCCAGAATGGCCTTTGGCCTGGGCAGTTCTCGCCCGATACGGCGCCACGCGTTCGTGTAGCTGTTGCTGCCGAGCGCATTCATCGGATTGCCGTGGCCGACAAATAGCGCGGGCAAGGCGTTGGACATCTTTTGCCTCCGCTTCGTCTCCTACTGCGCCAGACCGATCTGCTTCATGAAGCTGGCATTGTCCCAGAAGAGGTATTCCTCATCCATCGTGCCGTTTTTCCAATGGCCGACGGTTGCCATGTGAAGCTCGAAGTGTTTTCCCGTAGGCGCAATCGGACCTTTCGGAGTCGGCATCGGCTTGGTGAAGGTTCCCTCCATCACACCGATCACCGACGTCCATTCGCCGGAAGCGATCTTTACGGGATGTTCCTTGATGCGGGTGTCGGGCGCGAAAACGAACTGGACTTTCAGCTCGGCGATGTGCGCGGGCAGGCCGCGCGTCGTGTGGCCGTCGGGATAGTGAACCAATATCTCGGCGCTGTGGCTTTCCTTGAAGCGATCCCACCTCTGATTGGAGTAGACATCGAAATCCAACGTATCGAATGTCCGCAGGTGCTCGGCCGCGATGCGTTCGGCGGTCTTGTATCGGTCCAACTCGGTCTCCGCCGCCGCCGGCGCGGTCACAAACAGCACGGCGACTCCGAAGATCGTGCAAGCGCATGCAAGAAGCCGTTTTCCGTGTTCGCTTTTGGACATTTCGTGCTCCTCCGCGATGGCGTTGCGACTTAAGCCTTCACCCCCAACGTGCATTCAACCCGCTATGGGCGCTGCTCAGCCAGGCACAGGCAATCATAGCTCGCTGGTGGCGAGCCGTCTAACGGCTTCGGAAAACATCGCGGCGCGGCGGGCGCGAACAAGATGCAGCAAAGCGTTCACGGCGCTCCGCTTGCTCACCACGTATCCAAGAACGTCCGCCGCTTGCTTGGATCGTGCGGCGGCAGGCTGCGGTAGCCGCGCAGGATCCAGCGCCGCGTGTCCGCCGGGTCGATCACGTCGTCGATCTCGAGATATGCCGCCATGTTGATCGCCTTGCCGCGGGCGTAGCTCTGCGCCACCAGCTTCTTGAACAACTCTTCCTTCGCTTCCGGCGTCGGCTCGGCTTCGAGCTCCTTGCGGTAGCCCAGGCGCGCCGCGCCCTCCAGGCCCATGCCGCCGAACTCGCCGGTCGGCCATGACACGATGAAGAACGGCGCGTGGAAGCTGCCGCCCGCCATCGCCTGCGCGCCCAGGCCATAGCCCTTGCGCAGCACCACCGTGAAGATCGGCACGTTGAGGGCGCCGCCGATCACGAACATGCGCGACACATGGCGCACCAGCGCCGTCTTCTCGTGCTCGGGCCCGACCATGAAGCCCGGCGTGTCGCACAGCGAGACCAGCGGCAAGCCGAAAGCGTCGCACAGCTGCATGAAGCGCGCCGCCTTGTCGGCGCAAGGCCCGTCGATGGCGCCCGCGAGGTGCATCGGATTGTTCGCGATCAGCCCGAAGGGGGCGCCTTCGATGCGGATCAGCGCCGTGAGCATGCCGGGCGCAAAATCGGGGCGCAGCTCCAGCACCGAGCCGGTATCGGCCAGCGTGTCGATCACCTTGCGGCTCTCATAGACGCGCAGCCGGTTCTCCGGGATGAGGTGGCGCAGCTCCTTCTGGTTGGCGGCGTTCCACGTCGCCAGCGGCCCTTGGAAATAAGCGAGATATTTCTTCGCGACGTCGATGGCTTCGATCTCGTCCTCGACCGCGACGTCGACGACGCCGTTGGGCACCTGCACCGTCATCGGCCCGACGTCTTCGGGACGATAGACGCCGAGCCCCCCGCCCTCGATCATCGCCGGGCCGCCCATGCCGATATTGGAGTTCTTCGCCGCGATGATGACGTCGGAGCAGCCCAGGATCGCGGCATTGCCGGCGAAGCAGCGCCCCGAATTGATCCCAATGCGCGGCATCAGGCCCGAAAGCTTGGCGTATTGCCGGAACGTCGGGGTATCGAGGCCGGCGACGCCGGGATAGTCGGTGTCGCCCGGCCGCCCGCCGCCGCCTTCGGCGAAGGCGATGATCGGCAGCCGCCATTCCTCGGCGACTTTGAGCAGGCGGTCCTTCTTCTGGTGGTTCATCGAGCCTTGGGTGCCGGCCAGCACAGTGTAGTCGTAGGCCATCACGGCGCAGCGCGTCTTGTTCTCGCCGAACTCTTTGGCGTTCACCGTGCCGATGCCGGTGAT
>CAYXMO010000437.1:0-2967 GCA_964465935.1 uncultured Rhizobium sp. | reverse complement strand
ACAAGGGCAAGGCCCTGCTCTGCCAGATCAAGTACCGCCAGATCGCCGGCTTCAAACCCAAGGTGCTCAAGGAAGGCGCCAACTTCCCGGTGATCAACGCCTGGGTGGCGACGTTCCCGAGCGCGGTGACGGGGCGCAGCTACACCGTGCCGCTGCGCCTGTGGGCCGACACGAGCTACGGCGTGATCGCCGGTGTCGCGACGCTGGTCAAGATCGACGGCCAGCCGATCAAGCCGCAGGGGTAGTTCTGCTTTCGCTCACGCGGACGGTGAACTCAACGCCTTGAGTAGCGGCACGATCACGTCGCTGATCGGGGTCGCGATGCCGTGCTTGCGCCCCAACCGCTGGACCACACCATTGCGCGCGTCCCATTCCAGCGGCTTGCCGTCGCGGCGATCGTAGTACATCGAGTTGCCGCGGCCGCCGGGGCGCGTGAACAGGCCGACGATGCGCCTGGCGTGGCCGTCGGGGAAGCTGGCGCCCTCGGCGCGGCCGACCGCCATGCACTCCTCGACGATGGCTTCGGCGAGCGGAACCAGATGCGGATAAGCACCGAGCGCGCCCGGATGCAGCGTCAAGGCGCACAAGGCGCCGCTGGGCGCGTTCATGCACAGCTTCTCCCAGGCGCGCGAGACGAAGTCGGCATCGGTGGCGCATTTGACGAAGGAGCCGGCGAACAGCGCGGCGAATTCGCAGCCCGCGGCATCGTCGGGTACGGTGAGCTGAGCGCCGCCATACGACGTGATCTCGCCCGGTGCGGTGCGCTCGGCCGGCAGCATGACGACGACCGGCACGACGGTGTTACCAGCGCTGATATACGGCGCGACATGCGCGCGATGCTCGACGCCGTTCTGCAGCACAGCGATCTTGGTATTCGGTCCGACCGCTGCTTTCAGCCAGGCCGCCGCCGAGTCCGACTGATGCGACTTGACGCAGAACAGCACCCAATCGGCGGGCTGCGCATTGGCGGGCGTCGTGACGACTTCGACCGGATGGGCGCGGCGCTCTCCCGTATCGGCGCGCGTCACGGCCAGGCTGGCGAATTTCTGGTTAGCGCAGACGACGAGGTCGTGGCCTTGCTCCAGAAGCGCAAAGCCGACGGTGCCGCCGATGGCGCCGGGACCGATGAGGGCGATCTTGACCATCGTCACTCCGCCGCGCGGCTGAGATTGCGGGCCTTGATCAGCTTGAGCACGCCGCGCGCCGCGTCGGGGATGTTGGTGCCGGGGCCGAAGATCGCGGCGACGCCGGCCTTCTTCAGCGCGTCGTAGTCCTGCGCCGGGATCACGCCGCCGACCACGACCAGGATGTCGTCCGCCTTCTGCTTCTTGAGCGCCTCGATCAGCATCGGCACCAGCGTCAGGTGCCCCGCCGCCTGGCTGGAGATGCCGATGACATGGACGTCGGCGTCGATCGCGTCCTTGGCGACTTCCTCCGGCGTCTGGAACAGCGCCCCGATGTCGACGTCGAAGCCGAGATCGGCGAAGGCGGTGGCGATCACCTTGGCGCCGCGGTCGTGGCCGTCCTGGCCCATCTTGGCGACCAGCATGCGCGGGCGGCGGCCCTCCTCCTTGGCGAAGGCTTCGACATCGCCGCGGATGGCACCGAACTCGTTGTCGCCCTCGTAAGCGGCACCGTAGACGCCGGCGATGGAGCGGATTTCGGCGCGGTGGCGGCCGAACACGCTTTCCATCGCGTCGGAAATCTCGCCGACCGTGGCGCGGGCGCGCGCCGCCTCGACCGCGAGTTCAAGCAGGTTGCCATTGCCTTTGGCGCCGGCGATCAGCGCGTCGAGCGCGACTTTCAGCTTCGCCGGATCGCGCGCGGTCTTGATGGTCTTCAGCCGCGCGATCTGGGCGTCGCGCACCTGGGCGTTGTCGATGGCGCGGACCTCGATCTCGTCTTCTTGTCTGAGCTGGAACTTGTTGACGCCGACGATGACGTCCTCGCCCTTGTCGACGCGGGCCTGGCGGCGGGCGGCGGCTTCTTCGATGCGCAGCTTGGGGATGCCGGCTTCCACTGCCTTGGTCATGCCGCCCATCGCTTCGACCTCGTCGATGATGGCGCGCGCGGCGGTGGCCAAGGAATGCGTAAGGGCTTCGACATAGTAGGAGCCGCCGAGCGGATCGACGACCTTGGTGACGTGGCTTTCGTTCTGCAGGATGAGCTGGGTGTTGCGGGCGATACGGGCGGAGAACTCGGTCGGCAGCGCGATGGCTTCGTCGAACGAGTTGGTGTGCAGCGATTGGGTGCCGCCGAGCACCGACGCCAGCGCTTCGATGGTGGTGCGCACGACATTGTTGTAAGGGTCCTGCTCGGTCAGCGACACGCCGCTGGTCTGGCAATGGGTGCGCAGCATCAGGCTCTCGGCGTTCTTGGCGCCGAAGCCGGCCATGATCTGAGACCACAACAGCCGCGCGGCGCGCAGCTTGGCCACTTCCATGAAGAAGTTCATGCCGATGCCGAAGAAGAACGACAGGCGCGGCGCGAATTCGTCGATGCCCAGGCCCTTGGCGAGCGCGGCGCGGACATATTCGATGCCGTCGGCCAGCGTGTAGGCGAGCTCCTGCACCGCGGTCGCCCCGGCCTCGTGCATGTGATAGCCGCTGATCGAGATCGAGTTGAACTTCGGCATCTTCTTGGCGGTGTACTCGATGATGTCGGCGACGATGCGCATCGAGGGCGTGGGCGGATAGATATAGGTATTGCGCACCATGAACTCTTTGAGGATGTCGTTCTGAATCGTGCCCGACAGCTTCCCCGCCGGCGTTCCCTGTTCCTCGCCGGCGACGATGAAGTTCGCCATGATCGGGATGACGGCGCCGTTCATGGTCATCGACACGCTCATCTTGTCGAGCGGGATGCCGCCGAACAGGATCTTCATGTCCTCGACGCTGTCGATCGCGACGCCCGCCTTGCCGACGTCGCCGGCGACGCGCGGATGATCGCTGTCATAGCCGCGGTGGG
>CAYXMO010000436.1:0-2972 GCA_964465935.1 uncultured Rhizobium sp. | reverse complement strand
CCCAAGGGCGGCGACCTGCACAACCATCTCGACGGTTCGGTCTATGCCGAGGACTTTCTCGACTGGGCGAGCGGCGACGGATTCTGCATCGCCAAGGCGAGCCGGGCGCTGTCGCCGCCGCCCTGCGCCGCCGATCAGGTGCCGGCGCGCGGCCTCGCCGGGCGCGACCCGGTGTTCTACCAAGCGACCATCGACGCCTTGTCGATGCGCAATTTCGTTCCGGGCACCGGCACCGGCGAGGCTTCGGGCCACGACCACACTTTCGCGACCTTCGCCCGCTTCATTCCCATCGGTTCGCGCCATCTGGATCGCATGCTGGCGGCGACGCGCCTGATCGCCGCGGCCGATCGGGTGACCTATATCGAGCAGATGACCGATCCGGGCGCGGCCTTCGCGCCTGAGCTCCTGGGCGCGGTATCCGATACGGCGGATTTCGATGCGAGCTATGCCGCCGTGGCGCCGAAATTGCCGGCCCTCGTCGCGGCAGCGCGCGCCGAATACGATGCGGCGGAAGCCGGCATGCGCGAGCGCCTGCATTGCGGCGCCGTCGTCCTGCCGCCGGCCTGTGCCGTGAGCGTGCACTATCTCTACTACGTCGTGCGCACCCTGCCGCCCGGCCAGGTCTTCGCCCAGATGGCGCTGGGCTATGCCGTGGCCGCCGCCGATCCGCGCTTTGTCGGGGTAAACATCGTGGCGCCGGAAGACGACGCGGTGGCGCTGCGCGACTTCGAACTTCATATGCGCATGTTCCGCTTCTTCGCGGCGAAATATCCCGGCGTGAAGCTTGCGCTGCATGCCGGCGAACTGACCTTGGGATTGGTGCCGCGCGCCGATCTGGGCTTCCACATCCGCGACACGGTCGAGGTCGCTGGGGCGCGGCGCATCGGCCATGGCTATGCCCTGCCCTATGAGGACGGCCTGCCGTCGCTTCTCAAAGAGATGGCGCAGAAGCGCATAGCGGTCGAGATCAACCTGACCAGCAATGAGATCACCGCCGGCCTGCGGCCGGTGGAGAATCCGATGGCGCTGTACCGCGCTGCCGGCGTGCCGGTGACGCTGTCGGCCGACGATGAGGGCGTGTTCCGCATCGACCTGACGCACGAATACGTTCGCGCCGTGACCGAACAGCACCTGGACTATCGCGCGCTCAAGGAGATTGCCCGCAACGGGCTGGAATACAGCTTCGTGGCGGGCCCCAGTCTTTGGCAGGACGGCGACTACCGCAAACCCGCCGCAGCCTGTGCCGGCGTGGCTGCCGGTGCGGCGCAGCCGCCGCCGCCCTGCATCGCCTTCCTGGCGCACAGTGAAAAGGCCCGGCTGCAATGGTATTTCGAAGCGCAGCTCGCCGCCTACGAAGATGCGGTCCTGGCCGGGCCGTTGGCGCGGCGCTGACGCGATTGTGTATGCGAAGCGGCGCGCGCGCCGCCTAAAGTGCCACTGTATTCCGTGGAGCGCATATTCATGACCAGGATTTCGATGGCGGCGGCCTTGCTCGCCGTGCTGCTCGGTAGCGCGGGGCTGGCGGCGGAGGCGCCCGACTATATCAGCAAGGCGGTGGCGGACCCGACGCGCCCCGCCGACGACCGCGCCGCCGACGCGATCCGCGCCCCGGGCGAGACGCTGGCCTTCGCCGGCATCAAGCCGGGCATGGTGGTGGGCGAGCTTTATCCCTGCGGCGGCTATTTCAGCCGCATGATCGCCGACGCCGTCGGACCGACCGGCAAGGTCTACGGCATCGACACGTCGCGCTGGAAGGGCTGCGATACCGCGACCCAGAAGGTGATCGACGAAGGGCACAAGAATTTCTCCTTCACCGTGAACCCGTTCGGCGAATTCGCCTTGCCGGAGAAAGTCGATCTGTTCTGGATCACGCAGAACTACCACGACCTGCACATCAAGGAGTACGGCAATGTCGACATGGCGGCGTTCAACCGCAAAGTGTTCGACGCGCTGAAGCCCGGCGGCACCTATTTCGTCCTCGACCATCAAGCGGCGGGGACGCTCGACGATGCTGCCATCGCCAAGGTGCATCGCATCGCCAAGGCGCAACTGATCGCCGAAATCGAAGCCGCGGGCTTCAAGCTCGTCGGCGAAGGCACCTTCCTGAATCGGCCGAGCGACGACCACAGCAAGTCGATCTTCGATCCCGCGATAAGGGGACACACCGACCAGTACGCGCTGCGGTTCGTCAAGCCGTAGCGGATTTTCTTGATACAACCTCTCCAGTCGTCATCGCCCGCCTCGTGCGGGCGACCCATTTTCCTCTATCGCGAGAAAATTGGGTTGCCCGGACAAGCCGGGCAATGACGGGTTGTGGGTGGGAGTTCAGATACGAAACAGATCTACCCCTCCACCGGGATGTAGATGTCGACATACATGCCCTTCACCTCCGGATTGAAGTCGTCGGGGTAGACTTCGAGGTCGGGGGCGGGGACGTGTTTGAGGCCGGACTTGGGCAGCAGCCCGCCCCAGATCAGCGGCATCGCCGCCTGCATCTGGCGGTGCAGATTGCCGCCGTCGAGCGTGATGCGGAACACCGCATAGGTCTGGGCCTTGAGGGCGATGCGCTCGAAACCCTCGGGCAGCGCGGTATCGTCCTTCACTTCGACGCCGGCCATGTAGTTGATGGTGCCGCTCTTCATGTCGGCGGCCCAGCACACGCCATAGGTGCCGCGCGACATCTGCCCGGCCAGCGGCAGGCAGCGGATCAGGCGCGGCCACAGCGAGGGGATGCCGCTCTTGTTCTCGTCGTCGAAGGCGGCGCGCGGGCCGGCAACGCTGAAGGCATCGCGCCGGACATTGGCGAGCTGGGTGACGTTGGCGCTGTCGGGCATGGCTTCGAATCTCCTGGGCTGGCTGGCGCGTTTGAACTGGCCCGGCGCGATGCCGTAGCGGCGGCGAAAGGCGCGGGTGAAGGCTTCCTGGCTCTCGAAGCCGCAATCGAAGGCGAGGTCGATCAGCTCCGGCGGGCT
>CAYXMO010000435.1:0-2977 GCA_964465935.1 uncultured Rhizobium sp. | reverse complement strand
TTAGGGGCCACGACCCAGCGGATCATCCCGTCAAGGGGGGTCATGTCGGCCGAAAGCTCCGCAGGTTGGCCTTGAAGGCAGCTATCCAGATTTCCACGACTTTTCCCGCAACCCATCTCGGCCAGATCGCTCCTGAGAGCCGTGCTCGCGAACACCGCCCCTCCCGCCCCTCCTGCCGCTTTCGCCGGCGGGTTGCCGGGAGGCGTTGGGTTGGCGCTTGCTTTGATCTGATCGAAATAGGTCGGCAGCGTGGATATCTGCGGTATCGTCTGGCGAACCAGATCGTTCACGGTGTCTTCGACCGACACGACGGCGTTGACGATCGCGGCCGCGGTCGGGGTAAAGCTGTTGCTGACCTGCTTGGCGTAGGCCAGTTTGGTTCGAGCCGTGCCGATCGTTTCGTTCGCGGTGCTGACCGCGGTCCCCGCGTCGGCGACGAAAGACGCGTCATCTGGATCGTCCTTGGTTCGCGGATTTGCCGCGAGCACCGCCAGTAGGTTTTTGATTCTGTCGACCCGTGCGCCGGAATCGCGGATCAATGACGCCATCGATCCCGCCTGCCGCGGCGACGCCACGACGATTGCAAGATCGGGCCCATATTGCTGGCTCACGCCGACGAGCGGCCCGGCGGCTGCCACGATGCAGTTGATCGCCGCGACGCCGAGATTGAACACCTGGTCCCTTTGCGGGCTGCGCAGCCAGCTCGCCGTCGCGAACAGCGTCGCCCCGGCGATCGAGAGCTGCGTGATCGCGCCGTCCCCGATCTGTTGCGCGCCGAGCGCCGCGCCGGCGCCCGCCAGGGGAAATAGCGCGGGGCCGCTGAGGGTCGCCAGGGCCTGTTGCGCGTGAATGGCGCCTGTGTATTCGCGCCTGACGCTGGCCGCAAAGGGGACCGCCTTGTTCAGGTCGGGGCGCGGCGGGATCGCCGCATCTCTGCCCTCGAACCGGTCCGGATCGAAAGCGTCGTTCCAGTTGGTTGGCGTGATCAGCGAGCATCCGCTCAGCAACAAAGCCGTCAGCGCGACGACACCGCCGCGCAGCAGCACTTTTCCCTTCGACATATTCGCCCCCATGCGCGCCGTCCCGAGCGCGCAATTGCACTTCAATTTGGCCAAGAAACCGCCGGTCCGCCCCGGACCGGTGCTCTGCACCGCCGCCGATCTGAAGGCGGCCGGGCGACCGCAACGCATCGAAAAACACAATCGACAGCGCCGCAGTGTGTTCGCTCCAAGTTGCGGGAGTCAACCAACCCGTCGCCGATTTGCACAAAGCGCGACGTCACGCGCTTGCCGCGGTCTTCATGCCTTGATGAACCGCCGCGGTCGCGGCATCACATATTCTTGTGAGGGCGGCGCACGCCTTGTCGCGAAAGACGCGGGCGTTGGCGCTCAAGGCCGCGCCGCCAGGAATTCCAGCACCAGCGCCACCGTCGCGTCCGGGTTCTCTTCCATGATCCAGTGACCCGATTTGGGTATCACGCCGCCGCGCACGTTGCCCGCCACCGCGTCGAGTTCGTCCTTCATGTGGACGCCGTAGGATTTCTCGCCGCCCAGCGCCAGCACCGGCATGGTCAACTTGCCGCCCGCCGCCAGCAGCGCCTGGTTGTCGAGGCCGTCCTGGTGGAACGCCTTGAACTGCTCGAAGGCGTCGTGGATCGCGTGCGGCCGGGCATAGAGCGCGGCGTAGTGGACGCGCGTCGCCTCGTCGATGCCGCGCGGATCGGCCGAAAGCTCGTTGTAGAAGCGGTCGAGATAGATGCGCTCGCGCCCCGCCACCAGCCGCTCCTCGTCGGGGCCGTAGAAATTGAAATGCCAGGTCTTGGGGTTCACCAGCTGCGCCGCCCAATTGCCGACGCCGGGCAGCGGCGCGTCGATCACGACCCATTTGGTGATGCGCGCCGGGAATTGCGCCGCCAGCGCGTAGCCGACCATGTTGCCGATGTCGTGGGTGACGAGATCGGCTTTCTGCACATGCAGCGCGTCCATCACCGCGGCGATGTCGATGGCTTCGTTCTTCTTGGTGTAGCCGCTGTCGGGATGCGCCGAGAGACCCATGCCGCGCAGGTCGGGCACGATCACGGTGTGGTCCTTGACCAGCTTCGCGGCCAGCGGCGCCCACATGTCGCCGCTGTCGCCGAAGCCGTGCAGCAGCACCACCGCCGGCCCGCTGCCGCCGCTGCGCACATAGAGCTGCGTGCCGTTCACCGCGATCATGCGGGCGTGGAAGCTTTTGGGGAAGGGCACGATCTTGGCCGCCGCCGGTGCCGCAAGAGCGAGCGCCACGAGAAGACTCAACACGATACGTTGCATGAAATTCTCCACCGGGATATCGCGGCCATCATGCGCGCTGGCGCAGGTGGGCGCTACGGGCGCGGCGGTGAAATGTCAGGCCGCGTGCGCGGCTTGCTGCGGCTGGGCGTGGGCGCGCCACACGGCGAGCAGGCGCCTTGCGCCGTTGACCGGCACGCGATCGAACACGGCGAGCATCGCGAAATTCTCGTGCACCGAGCGCGCCGGCCCGGCGAGGATCGCCATGGCGGAGAAGCTGGCGCGCGCCACGCCGCCGCCCTTGCACAACACCGCCAGCGCCCGCGCCGACTCGTCGGCGAGGATCGCGGCGGCGATCGTCTGCGGAATGCCGGCGATCGATGACAGCGGATCGATGAAGTCGCGGCCCTGCCGCGCGGCGCCGAGCAGCGCTTCGCCGTCGAGGCCGGCGTCCGCCGCGTCGCCCAGCGCATCGTGGCGTTCCAGGATGGCGTCCTTCATGGCGGGCGAGGCGCAGAGGAAGAATTCGTCGAGCAGGGTGAGCGGGAAGTCGTCGCGGCCTTCGAAGCGCGCGGCGAGCGCGGCGGACGCCGCCGGCTCCATCTCGCGCACGATCTTTTCCAACAGCGCCTCGAACGTCGCGCGCATCGGCTGCGGATATTGCGCCGGCCAGTCGAGCAGCAGGTCGGCGACCTCGCCGGCCAGGTGGG
>CAYXMO010000434.1:0-2979 GCA_964465935.1 uncultured Rhizobium sp. | reverse complement strand
GGCGGGCGACCTGCTGCTCTGGGACTCGCGCACCATCCATTGCTCGAGCCCCGGCCTGGAAGCGCCCGAGGCGAGGCACGAACTGATGCGCGCGGTGAGCCTCATCTGCATGATGCCCAGGCGCTTGTCGCCGCCCGACGTGATCGCGCAGCGCCGCCGCGCAGTGGAGGGCGTGATCTCGACGACCAACTGGACCGACAAATTCGTCAACGCCGACAAGTTTCCGCAGATCACGCAGGCACCGGATATCGGACGCTACAAGCGGCCCCAGCCGCCGGTGTTGAGCGACTATCAGCGCGCGCTGGTCGGCTAGGCCTTCTTCTTGATCTTCTTGGCGGGCGCCGGCGCGGAGGCGGCGACGGCGGCCTTGCGGTCCTCTTCTTCCTTGGCCAGGCGCAGCGCCTTGAGCTTGGCGGTGCGGGCGTCGAGCGCGGCGCGTTCGCCGTCCATGATCTTCTTGACCAGGTTGGTGCGCGCTTCGGCGGCTTCGAAATGATTCTGCGCCTTGCGGCGGGCGCCGTCGCGGTCGCGCGGCGGCGGGCTGAGCGGATTGCTCATCGAAAAACGACTCCTTGAGAAAAGAGAAAACCGGCGGCGTTCCCGCCGCCGGTCCCCCTTAAAAGACCCAAAAGCCTTAGACGGCCTTGAGGTTGGTCGCCTTGCTGCCGCGCGCATCCGGCTGGATGTCGAACGAGACCTTCTGGCCTTCGTTCAGCGAGCGCATGCCGGCCGCTTCGACGGCGGTGGCGTGCACGAACACGTCCTTGCCGCCGCCTTCCGGCGCGATGAAACCAAAACCCTTGGCGGTGTTGAAGAACTTCACGGTACCGATCGTCATTGCATTTTCCTAAAGTAGAATTCGCCCACGCACATGCGGGAGCGGTCGTGGAAAACGAGACATCAGGCTTGAATGAAGTATCCGTTTGGTTCGGCGCGCTGGTCGGCGGGTCGTATCAACAGGAGCGCTTCGTCTGACGGGACGTAAGAACCACGTGCGCGCTATATAGGCTTTCGCGGCCCGATATACAATGCAGGCTGGAAAAGCGGGGATTTGCGCGGGAAAATGACGGTCACGCTCTATCACAACCCCGGCTGCAGCAATTCGCGCGGCGCGCTGGCGCTGCTGCGCGAGCGCGGCATCGCGCCCAAGATCGTCGAATATCTGAAGACGCCGCTGGACGCCGCGGCACTCGAAGCGCTGGCGGCGCGGCTCAAGGCGACGGCGGGCGCGGCCTGGCCGGGGCTGCGCGGCGGCATGCTGCGCACCAAGGAGCCCGTCTATGCCGAATTGCGCCTCGACGGCGCCGGCGACGACACGCTGCTGGCGGCGGTGGCGGCGCATCCCATTCTGCTGAACCGGCCGATCGTGACGGCGGCCAAGGGCACGCTGCTGTGCCGCCCGCCGGAGCGGGTGCACGAAATCCTCTGAGTCGAATCGCGGCGCGGCTTCCCGCCGCTTTCGAATCATGCGAGCCGTAGAGCGCAAACGAGGCAGGAACTCCGCATGGCCGCGCGTCTGGAAGTCATCGTCGGGCCGATGTTCAGCGGCAAGACCGAGCTTCTGATCTCGCGCCTGCACCGTGTGCTCTATGCCAGGAAGCGGTTGCGCATCGTCAAGCCGGCGCGCGACACCCGCACGGCCGGCTTCATCGCGGCGCGCGCCGTCAATCCCGACGGTACCACCGAGATCACCGACAAGCTCAGCGCCACCATGATCCGCGACGAGGCCGATTTCGCCCGCGTCGCCGGCGCCGGCGACTACGACGTGCTGGCGGTCGACGAGGCGCAGTTCTTCCCGCTCGACGAGCCGGTCAAGGACAGCCTGGGCTGGTTCGGCCGCGCCGTGCGCGAGCTGATGCGGGCGCGGCGCGATTCGAATCTGCGCATCATCGTCGCCGGGCTCGACATGGATTTCGCCGAGAACCCGTTCGGCCCGATCCCCGGCCTGCTGGCGATGGCCGACCAGGTCGACAAGCTGACCGGCGTCTGCATGGTCTGCGGCAGCGACCACGGCTACATCTCGCACCGCATCATCCCGGGCGAAGCGCAGCTGGTGGTCGGCGACGCCGGCGAATACCAGGTGCGCTGCCGCGCCTGCTACGAGCCGCCGGGCGTGCGCGGCGCCGTGCCGCTCAAGGCCAAGCGCCGGGCCTGAGGCGGCGCCGAAGCCGGCGCTCGGATAAGCGTCTGGGCAGGCGAATGTGCGTGCCGCGCCGGGCGCGAAGGCGTAGGGTAGGGCGCTCGCGAAAGGAGATCCGCCATGCGCCTCGTTCTCGCCGCCGCCCTTGCCTTGTCCTTCGCACTCAGCGGCGGGAGCGCGGCTGCCGCGCCGGTGCCGGACGGGCCGCTCTGCGACTCCAGCGGCGCCTGCTATGGCGCCACCAATGTGAACATCCACCAGAAGGGTTGGCGCCTGAAGACCACGGCGCGGCAGCCGGTGCGCTATGCCTGCGACGGCTTCGGCTGGAACTGCCGCTACACCCGCGCCTACTACATCAGCGACGACGGCAACGCCCATTGGGACCCGAGCCTGCAAGCGAGCCAGCCGGACGATCCGGCGCCTTGAGGCGGCGGGCGGCGCGAACGCCTTCGGCGCCGAGCGCCTTTTCAGCAAGATAATTGTTCCTCGGAATCGAGGCACCCCCCTCCCCCCCCCGGGGGCCCCAGCGGAATTTCGGGGCATTCGAACCTCATAAATTCGAGGGGGGGTACCCCCCGAAGGTCGGCGCCATGCGGAAGACGCGCTTGCCAGTGGCCTCCTTCCTGGGCTCGTCGGAATTCCGTGCCGGCCTAGCGCGCATCTCCGCGCCGCCGTACCCGCAGGCCAGCGGTTTCTCCTTCTACGATTTGCGTTGGCAGTGTATAGAACAAAAGAAGAACAATCAAGAGGTCCGCGGACCGTGCGGCGGTCGGCTAAGGTCAGGGCTGGACCAAAGAGGAGACGCGCCGCATGTGCCGGGCCATCAAGACGCTGCACAA
>CAYXMO010000433.1:0-3028 GCA_964465935.1 uncultured Rhizobium sp. | reverse complement strand
GCGTCAAGGCGCGCGGCGAGGCCCGGCGCGCCAAGTCCGACTGGATGAAGATCGAACAGGAACGCGGCATCTCCGTCACCTCCGCGGTGATGACCTTCGAATACGAGGACGCGGTCTTCAACCTGCTCGACACCCCCGGCCACGAGGACTTCTCGGAAGACACCTACCGCACGCTCACCGCCGCCGACAGCGCCGTGATGGTGATCGACGCCGCCAAGGGCATCGAAGCGCAGACCCGCAAGCTGTTCGAGGTCTGCCGTCTTCGCGACATCCCGATCATGACCTTCGTCAACAAGATGGACCGCGAGGCGCGCGATCCCTTGGAGCTGCTCGACGAAATCTCCGACCAGCTGCAGCTCGAATGTGCGCCGATGGTGTGGCCGGCGGGCATGGGGCTCAATTTCCGCGGCACTATCGATCTGTATACGGATGAGTTCGCGCCCTTCGCCGGCGCCACGCTGGCGCAGCTGAGCGGCGCGGAAAAAGACAAGCTCGACGAGGACATCGAGCTCGCCCGCGCCGGCCTGCCGCGCTTCGACCACGGCACCTATCGCGAAGGCCATCAGACGCCGGTGTTCTTCGGCTCGGCGCTGAAGAATTTCGGCGTCCGCCGGCTGCTCTCGGCGCTCGCCGCCCATGCGCCGCCGCCCGGCGCCGCGGCGGCCAAGGGCCGGCTGGTCGAGCCGTCGGATGCCGAAGTCAGCGGCTTCGTCTTCAAGGTCCAGGCCAATATGGACCCCAACCACCGCGACCGCGTCGCCTTCCTGCGCCTCGCGTCCGGCAAATTCCGCCGCGGCATGAAGCTGACGCAGTCGGGCACCCACAAATCGATCGGCGTGCACAACCCGATCCTGTTCTTCGCCCAGGAGCGCGAGACGGTGGACGAGGCCTGGCCCGGCGACATCATCGGCATCCCCAATCACGGCGTGCTGCGCGTCGGCGACACGCTGTCGGAGTCGGGCGCGGTGGTGTTCACCGGCATTCCGAACTTCGCGCCGGAAATCCTCTCCCGCGTGCGCCTCGCCGATCCGATGAAGCAGAAGCATCTGACCCGCGCCCTCGAAAGCCTGGCCGAGGAAGGCGTGACGCAGGTGTTCAAGCCGCAGATCGGCGCCAACTGGATCGTCGGCGTGGTGGGGCCGCTGCAGCTAGACGTCCTCAAATCGCGGCTGCGCGCCGAATACGGCCTCGACGCCGATCTGGAGCCGGCACCGTACGACACCGCGCGCTGGATCAGCGGCAGCGATGCCGATCTGGAGAAGTTCATGGCCGCCAACCGCGGCGGCATGGCGGCGGACCGCGACGGCGCCCCGGTGTTCCTGGCCAAGAGCAGCTGGGAGCTCGGCTATGTGACGGACAAATTCCCAAGCCTCAAATTCGCCAAGACCCGCGAGCGCCACGAGGTCCACGCGGAGGGATAAGTCCTGCGCCGTTCAGGGCGAGGGTTTTCCGCTCAAAAACCCCATCACCGCCGCCACCGTCGCGTCGGGGTTTTCTTCCATGATCCAGTGGCCACTGTGCGGGATCACGCCGCCGCGCACGTTGCTCGCCACCGCGTCGAGTTCGTCCTTCATGTGCAGGCCGTAGGATTTCTCGCCGCCCAGCGCCAGCACCGGCATGGTCAACTTGCCGCCCGCCGCCAGCAGCGCCTGGTTGTCGAGGCCGTCCTGGTGGAACGCCTTGAACTGCTCGAAGGCGTCGTGGATCGCGTGCGGCCGGGCATAGAGCGCGGCGTAGTGGACGCGCGTCGCCTCGTCGATGCCGCGCGGATCGGCCGAAAGCTCGTTGTAGAAGCGGTCGAGATAGATGCGCTCGCGCCCCGCCACCAGCCGCTCCTCGTCGGGGCCGTAGAAATTGAAATGCCAGGTCTTGGGGTTGGTCAGCTGCGCCGCCCAATTGCCCAGGCCGGGCAGCGGCGCGTCGATCACCACCCACTTCGTAATGCGCGCCGGAAACTGCGCCGCCAGGGCATAGCCGACCATGTTGCCGATATCGTGGGTGACGAGATCGGCCTTCGCCACCTTCAGCGCGTCCATCACGGCGGCGATGTCGAGCGCCTCGTTCTTCTTGGTGTAGCCGGTGCCCGGATGCGCCGAGAGCCCCATGCCGCGCAGATCGGGCACGATCACAGTGTGGTCCTTGACCAGCCTGGCCGCCAGCGGCGCCCACATGTCGCCGCTGTCGCCGAAGCCGTGCAGCAGCAGCACCGCCGGCCCGCTGCCGCCGCTGCGCACATAGAGCTGCGTGCCGTTGACCGCGATCATCCGCGCCTGGAAACTCTTGGGGAAGGGCACGATCTTCGCCGCCGCCGGCAGCGTCAATGCCAAGGCCAGCACGACGCCCAACACGATCCGCTGCATGAAGGTCTCCGCGAAATTGTCGCGGCCATCATGCGCGGCGGCGGGCGCTGACGCTATGGCCGCGGCAAGGAAATGTCAGGCCGCGTGCGCGGCTTGCTGCGGCTGGGCGTGGGTCCGCCAGACGCCGAGCAGGCGCTTGGCGCCGTACGCGGGGACGCGGTCGAACACGGCGAGCATCGCGAAATTCTCCTGCACCGAACGCGCCGGTCCGGCGAGGATCGCCATGGCGGAGAAGCTGGCCCGCGCCACACCGCCGCCCTTGCACAGCACCGCCAGCGCCCGCGCCGACTCGTCGGCCAGGATCGCGGCGGCGATGGTCTGCGGAATGGCGGCGATCGCCGCCAGGGCGCCGGCGAAATCGCGGCCGCCGCGCGCCGCGCCGAGCAGCGCCTCGCTGTCGAGGCCGGCGGTGTCGGCATCGCCCAGCGCGTCGTGACGCGCCAGGATCGCGTCCTTCATCGCCGGCGCGGCGCAGAGGAAGAATGCGTCCAGCAGGCTGAGCGGGAAATCGCCGCGGCCCTCGAAGCGCGCCGCCAGCGCCGCGCAGGCGTCCGGCTCCATCTCGCGCACGATCTTCTCCAGCAAGGCCTCGAAGGTCGCGCGCATGGCGTGGGGATATTGCGCCGGCCAGTCGAGCAGCAGGTCGGCGACCTCGCCGGCCAGGTGGG
>CAYXMO010000432.1:0-3029 GCA_964465935.1 uncultured Rhizobium sp. | reverse complement strand
TGATGAACATGTAGGAGGTGTCGCGCACCATGAAGATGAAGTCGGTCATCGCCGGGGAATAGACGTCGCCGCCGGCGCAGGGGCCCATGATGACGCTGAGCTGCGGCACCACGCCCGAGGCGAGCACGTTGCGCTTGAAGACCTCGCCATAGGCCGCCAGACTTCCGACGCCTTCCTGGATGCGGGCGCCGCCCGAGTCGAACAGGCCGATGCAGGGCGCGCCGTTCTGCATCGCCATGTCCTGGATCTTGCAGATCTTCTGCGCGTGCCATTCGGAGGTCGAGCCGCCGAGCACGGTGAAGTCCTTGGCGAAGACATAGACCATGCGGCCGTTGATCGTGCCCCAGCCGGTGACGACGCCGTCGCCCGGGAAGCGGTTCTTGTCGGTGTCGAAATCGGTGTTGCGGTGCTCGACGAACATGTCGAACTCCTCGAAGGAATTGGCGTCGAGCAGAAGCTCGATGCGCTCGCGGGCGGTGAGCTTGCCGCGGGCGTGCTGCGCGGCGATGCGCGCTTCGCCGCCGCCGAGGCGGGCCTTTTTGCGGCGCTCTTCGAGTTCCTGGACGATGTGTTTCATGGGGCGACTTCTCGTGGGAATAGCGGTGGCGGCAGAGTGTGGGGCGGCGCCGCAAGGGTCAAGCGCGCCCGGCGCCGCGTCAGCTTTTTGCCAATTGGAGGAAGAGGTTGGTCACTTCCAGCTCGGCCAGGAGGCCTTTGAGCCGCTTCTCGGCTTCAGCATCGCGGCCCCATTTTTCGGCCTGGAAGGTCTCGTCGACATGCGCGGCAGCGTGCGCCGCAGCGGCGTCGAGGCGGCCGTCGGCCATGACGAGCGCCAACACGGCGGATTTCAGAAGCGGCGCCGCGGCGGAGAGGCCGGTGAGGGCGAACTCGTCCAGGCGCGACAGGCGCTGGCCCAAATCGCCGGCGTCAAAGCCGGGCTGCGGGATCGAGACCGCGCCCGTGGTGGTCTTGAGGTCGAGGCCGTGTTGGGTGCGAGCCCAGAGCAGCGGCAGATCCCAAGCGGCGGCCTCGCGCGCCGCCAGCTCGGCCGGGGCGGCGGAGCGGTAGCAGACCAGATCGTGGCCGGCGAAATCGGCGATCTGCTTGAGCGCGGGGGCGCGGTCGGCGCGGACACGGTCGATGGCGGTGTTGGCGAGGCGGGTGAGCGGCATGTCGCCGAGTTCGTCACCCTGGCGCGCCCATTCGGCGGCGACCGCATCGGCCAGCGCCGCCGAGCGCAGCGCCAGCACTTCGCGCTCCGGCGTCTTCACCGGGCGGCCGTCGAGCACAATGCCGAACAGCGCGCCGGCGCGCTGGACGCCGACGGTCTTATAGAAGCGCTTCATCGCTTGGTCTTCTTGCGCTCCGGCTTGAGCCTGAAGGCGGCGGCGTTGGCGGCGATGGCCGATTTGCGCGCCTTGGGCGGCAGGCGCTCACGCAGCGCATCGGGCAGGCCGTCATGCTTGCCGAGCTTGACCTTGGGGTGGTCGTGCCAGAACGCCTCGCCGGTCTGTTTGTCGCGGTGCGGGTGCAGCGGATACCAGACCTGGCCCTTGGCGCGCGACGCCTCGCCGCCGACCAGCAGGATCGCGTCGCTGTCGGCGTTGTTGATCAAGACATGGGTGATGTTGGTGCCGGCGACGAAGCCGACAAAGTCGCCCTCGCCCATTTGGTGGATCACGCCGTCGATCCAGCAGTCGATCGCGCCGGAGACGATGTAGACCCACTCCTCCTCGTCGCGCTCGGCATGCGGCCAGGAGGTGCGGCGGCCGGCGGGAAGCACTTCGAGATGGACGCCGATGCGCGAGAAGCGGGCGCGGCGGCCGAACTTGGCGTCGATGGCGTGCATCTCGGTGCTGCCGGGATAGCCGCCCTCGTCCTTCTCCAGGATGTCCTTCCAATGGGCGACGAAATCGGGACGCTTCTTCGCCGCCGAACCTTCCGGCGCCGGCTTGCCGCGCTTGGCATCGGTGAAGCCGTCATGCGGGCCGAGCTTGCGCTTGGGCGCGTCGTACCACAGCTTCTTCAGGCTCTCGGCGCGGGTGATCGCGACCGGATCGGTGGGGAAATAATATTTGGTCGAGAAGCGCGAACCTTCCTTGAACATGAAGAGGTGGACTTCTTCGTCCGTGTTGTTGAGGAAGGCGTTGGCCATGCCGGTGCCGGAATGCAGCGCGACACCGTGGCCTTCCTTGAGGCGCCAGGTGTGGCCGTCGAACCAGAGATCGGGCGCGCCCTTGAGGACGAAGGCGAACTCCTCCTCGTCGCGCATCGCCGCCGGCGGGCCGGAGCGGGCGCCGGGCGGCAGACGCAGATGGCCGACGCCGAGCCGCGCCAGGCCGGTGTCCTCGCCGAGATTGGAATAGGCGGCGGTGTGGTCGACGTCGGTGGCGCCGGGGGCGGTGGTGTATTCGGCATCGCGCCAATGGCGGATGAAGGGCGGGCGGGCGGTCATCGTCTTCTCTTGGGCTTGTTCTTGTTGGTTAGCACGGTCTTGGGCCGCGGCTTGACAGCAGTGGACGGGCGGGTCTGCGGCTTCGCCTTGGCGGGGCGTTCGAACGAATTGCCGGCGCGCTCCGGATCGAAGCCGAGCAGCGCCCAGGTCGCCAGCATGTGCGGCGGCAGCGGCGCAGTGACGGCAAGGCGGCCGCCATCGGGGCGGGCGATATCGATGGCGCGGGCGTGCAGGTGCAGGCGGTTCTCGATCGCGCCGACGCCGCGCACGTCGGTGCCGCCATATTTGAAATCGCCGACGATAGGCGTGCCGATCGAGGCGAGATGGACGCGGATCTGATGGGTGCGGCCGGTCAGCGGCTTGACCGCCAGCCAAGCGAATTCCTCGCCCGCCGTCTCCAGCACGACGAAATCGGTGATGGCGTCTTTGGCGCCTTCGTCGGCGGCGTCGACCGTCGTCATGCGCTCGTCGCGGCCGCGTGGGCCGTGGCCGCCTTCCTTGGCCAGCGCCGCCTTGATCGTGCCGCGCTTGACGCTGGGCACGCCTTTGGTGAGGGCCCAGTAGATTTTCTGCG
>CAYXMO010000431.1:0-3032 GCA_964465935.1 uncultured Rhizobium sp. | reverse complement strand
CGACGGTCTTGCCCTTGACGTCGAGCCCGGCGTAGTCGTCCCACTTGTATTCCGGCGCCACGACGCCGTAGCCGACGAAGACGAGCTGCGAGGCCTTCACGGTCACGTCGGGCGAGGCATATTGCGGCGTCCAGTAGACCGCCTGCTCGGGAAAGCCCGGGCTCAGCGGGCCGGCCGGCGTGTTGAAGGTCAGCGACGACTTCGCCGCATCGAGCGCGATGGTGACCGACGGCACGCTCTGGAAATAGCTGCCATGGTTGCCGGGCTTCAGCCCGATGCGCTTCATCTCGTCGGCGATCCACTGCGCCGCGGCTTCGCCGTTGCGGGTGCCAGGGCCGCGGCCCTCGAAGGCGTCGGACGAGATCGCGCGGTCGCGGGCCAAAAGGTCGGCGGCGGCGATGTCGGGCCCGGTGGCCGGATGCGGCGGGTAGACGGCGCTGGCGGCGGCCCATAGCGCGACGGGCGCGAACAGCGACGGCACCACGAGCGTAAGCATGCGGCGGAGATTCATCGGGCTTGGTCCTCGAATAGCGGCATGCCGGTCATCGTCCAGCGGATAACGTGCAAAGGCGGGCAAGGCGGTATAACGGCGCTATCATGCCTTTAACGCCCGCCAGGGAAAGGATTTTCCGATGTTAGAATTTATCAATTCCGCCGTCGCCAGCGCAGCGAACTTGCCGTTCAGCCAAGCAGTGCGGCATGGCGATACGCTGTATCTCTCCGGCGCCATCGGCAACCTCGCCGGCAAGATGGAACTGGTGCCCGGCGGCATCGAAGCCGAGTCGAAGGCGATGATGGAGAATATCGCCGCGGTGCTGAAAGAAGCCGGAGCGGACTTCAGCCACGTGTTCAAATGCGTCGTCTATCTCGCCGACATGGCCGAGTGGGGCGCCTTCAACAAAGTTTACGTCCCCTACTTCAGCAAAGGCCACTTCCCAGCGCGCACCGCGATCGGCGCGCACCAGCTCATCCTGGGCGCGCGGGTGGAGATGGAGTGCTGGGCGCAAGCCTGAGACCTCCATCGACCGGCTTGGGCCGGGGCTGCTAGATTGTGCGCTGCCTGTCTGGAATGAGGCGAATGACATCTCCACGCGCCGTGGCGCCGCCGCCGACCCGGTATGGAAAAGCACCGGCCGCTTCCGTGCAGCCCAAAGGCGCGGCGCCGAGCCGGACCATCGCGCCGCCACCGACCAAATTCGGCGCCGCCGCGCCGGTTCGCCCGCCGCTGCCGGCAGCGCCCAAGGCGCGAAGCGCACAGGCCAAAGCGCCGCCCAAGGCCGGTGGCGGCACGGCGTCCCGCGTCGTTCAGAGAGCCGCGGCCGCGGTGGTGGCGCTGGCATGGCCGGCCTCGATCAGCGCCGGCCCCATGACGCTCACCAAGGTGCAGAACAAGCTGATCTACGAGAACGACATCAAGAGCGGCCATGCCGGCCATTTTCACGTCACCATCCACGGCGCCGATGGCGCAGATCGGTCCAAGTGGAAGCCGGACACGCATCCCCTGCACGGCCGCTACTACCTGACCAAGCAGAAGCAGTTCGGAACCAAGGTCGAGAGCGGCGTTGCGGTGCGCGACGGCTGGGATCCGCAAAACGCCGACGAAGAACAGGCGCTGGCATTCGCGCTCGAACTGACATCCGAGGCCTATCTTCGGCTGAGGCCGTTCCAGCCCGCCGCCGCCGGCGCCCATATGCACCACACCACAACGCACAAAGGCACCAAGGCGCTGGAAAGCACCGCCAAGTAAAGCGCCGGCGTGGCCGGCTTTCATGCGCCGGACGATCCCTCCAGATGAACGCCGGATGAGCGGCGCAGCCGGACCCCGTTCAGACGGCATGGTTAATGTGATCCCCATCGAGTTCACCCAACGAGAGGATCACAGCCATGAACAAGGTCATCACGCTCATCGGCGCATCCATCGCGCTCATCACACTTTCGGGTCAGGCCCTGGCGCTCAATCCGCAGCCCGAGCCTCCCGGCAAGAACCGCGTCCTCGCCCTGCCGGCGCAGGCCACGCTGTCGGCTGCGGCGCTGCGCACCATCGGCAGCGCAACCGGCGGCGCCGCCGACATCGACGGCGACTGGTGCGGCACCAAAGTGCCGGGCCATATCGGTCCCCACGTCGTGGGTCCGGTGAGCGCCGGCGCGCTCGGGACCGGTGCCCGCTTCGCCGATGCCGACGACAACTATTGCGGCACGCGGGTGCCGGGCCATCTGCCGGGGCCGATCCATTTCAACGGCGCGGCGCAGGGCATCCTGACCGCGCACTGAAGGCCATTGCAGACGGGCGCGGAGCGATCCTCCGCGCCTGCCGGCTTAGCGGTTTGTCTTTACGGCGTCTGGTGGCGCTTCTTCACGATGGCGATCTCGTGCAGCATGGATTTGAGATCGTCGATGGCGTCCTTGTCGGGACCGTCGGGCATGTCCTTGGGCAGGAGGCGGTCGACCAGCACCATCAGCGCGTCTTCGATGCGGCCGAGCTGCTTGCCGTAGCTGGCGACTTCCAGCGCTTCGCGTTCGACCGCGGGGTTGGACGACTGGCCGAGATAGACGTTGAACAGGCCGATGGCGTTACCCGAGCCGTTGAAGGCCCAGTTCCAGGGCAGGATCGACTGGGTAACGTTGCCGCCGAGCGGCAGGGTGAAATTCGGCATGACGGCTCCTTGCTGCTCCCGTTTGGATGATCCTGCGCGCTTCGATGGTCGTTTTGGCAGGCAGCATAGCATGCGGACCGCAGCGGGGCAGAACTAGCTCGATTCACCTCCCGCGAGGGGGAGGTGAGTTAGAGCGGTATATTGTCGTGCTTCTTCCAAATCGCCGGCACCTGCTTGTTCTTCAGCATCCTTAGGCTCCGCGCCACGCGCCATCTGGTCGAGTGCGGGCGGATGACGTCGTCGATGTAGCCGCGTGACGCGGCCACGAACGGGTTCAGGAAGCGGTCCTCATACTCCTTGGTGCGCTCGGCGATGGCTTGCGCGTTGCCGCGTTCGTTGCGGAAGATGATCTCCACCGCGCCCTTGGCGCCCATCACC
>CAYXMO010000430.1:0-3032 GCA_964465935.1 uncultured Rhizobium sp. | reverse complement strand
CGCCTGGATGGTCTCGTCGCGGCAATCGGGATAGCCGGAGAAATCGGTCTCGCACATCCCGCCGACCAGATCGGATATGCCGCGGCGATAGCCGAGCGCGGCGGCGGCGTTGAGGAACATCAGATTGCGCGCCGGCACGAAGGTGGTCGGCAAGCCGTCCTTGCCCATCTCGATCTTCATGTCGCCGGTCAGCGCCGTGCCGCCGATCGCCTTGAGCGTGTCGAGCGGCAGGACGTGATCCTCGCCGAGCGCGCCCGTCCACGGCATGGCGCGCAGCGCATCGCGCAGCGCCGGCCGCGCCGCCAGCTCCGCGACATGGCGCTGGCCGTAGTCGAAGCCGACGGTCTCGACCCGCGAAAACCGCGTCAGCGCCCAGGCGAGGCAGGTGGTCGAATCCTGTCCGCCGGAAAAAAGCACCAGTGCCGCGCCCTCGTTCATGCGGCGGCTTTTAGCGGTCCTTGACCGCGAAGGCGAGCCCGGCCCGCTTGCCTTTGGCCGGTGCCTGCGCCAGCCTCCCATTCAAGAATTTCCAGGGCCGACGCCCTTCGGGAGACACCACGCGTGACAGCGCTAGCCGTGAGCGGGACCGGCCTCTACACGCCGCCCTATGCGATTTCCAACGAAGAACTGGTGACCGCGTTCAATAGCTATGTCCGCAGCGCCAATGCGGCCAATGCCGGCGCCATCGCGGCGGGGACCAAGATGGCGCTGGTGGAATCCTCCGCCGAGTTCATCGTCAAGGCGTCGGGGATCAAGGCCCGCTACGTCATGGACAAGGCCGGCATTCTGGATCCCGACATCATGTGTCCGCGCCTGCCGGAGCGGCCGAACGACCAGATCTCGATCCTCGCCGAGATGGCGGTGACCGCCTCGCGCGAGGCGCTGAAGGCCGCCGACCGCACGCCGGCGGACATCGACGGCGTCCTCGTCGGCTGTTCCAATCTGCAGCGCGCCTATCCCGCGATGGCGGTGGAGGTGCAGGAGGCGCTGGGTATCGACGGCTTCGGCTTCGACATGAACGTCGCCTGCTCGTCCGCTACCTTCGCGCTGCAGGCCGCCGCCGACATGGTCGCCGCCGGCCATGCCCGCGCCATCCTGGTGTGCAATCCGGAGATCTGCACCGGGCATCTCAATTTCCGCGACCGCGACAGCCATTTCATCTTCGGCGACGTCGCCACCGCCTTCGTTGTCGAACGTGCCGAGGCGGCGGTCGGCCACAATGCCTGGGAGATCGTGGCGACGCGGCTGAAGACCAAGTTCTCCAACAACATCCGCAACAATTTCGGTTTCCTCAACCGCACCGCCCCCGAAAGCATCGGCGCCGCCGACAAGCTCTTCGTCCAGGAAGGCCGCAAGGTGTTCAAGGAAGTGGTGCCGATGGTGTCCGAGCTGATCGTCAACCATCTCAGCGACAACGGCATCGCGCCGGCGGCCCTAAAGCGCTTGTGGCTACACCAGGCCAATGTCGGGATGAACGACATGATCGCCAAGCGCGTGCTCGGGCGCGAACCGGCCGCGGGCGAAGCGCCCAACATCCTCGACGAATACGCCAACACCAGTTCCGCCGGCTCGGTCATCGCCTTCCACAAATATTCGAGCGACCTGAAGGCCGGCGACATCGGCCTGCTCTGCTCCTTCGGCGCCGGCTACTCGGCGGGCAGCGTGATCCTGAAGAAGATGTACGGCGCCTGATTTCGCGATGGACCACGACCATCGTCACGGCATGCGCGGCTGGCTCCTCGGGCCGGGGGTGCCGCTGGCGGTCGCGTCGGCGGTGCTGTTCGGCGCGAGCACGCCACTGGCGAAGCTCCTGCTGGGCAACGGGCTAAACCCATGGCTGCTCGCCGGACTTCTCTATCTCGGCTCGGGATTGGGATTGGCGGTCGCACAGCTCGGGCGCAGCGCGCTCGGCCTCGCCGCGACGGAGGCGCCGCTGCGCCGCGCCGATCTGCCCTGGTTGGCGATGGTTGTGGGTTTCGGCGGCATTCTCGGCCCTTTGCTCCTGATGCTGGGCTTGGCATCGACCGCCGCGGCGCCCGCTTCGCTGCTGCTCAATCTTGAAGGCCTGGCGACCATGGCGATCGCCTGGATCGTGTTCCGCGAGAACGTCGACCGCAGGCTGCTGATCGGCGCGGCGGCGATACTTGCCGGCGCCACGCTTCTGTCGTGGCAGGGCATGGCCGGCGTCGGGTGGGGCGCTCTCGCCATCGCCGGCGCCTGCCTCGCCTGGGGCATCGACAACAACCTGACGCGCAAGCTCAGCGCCGCCGACCCGCTTCAGATCGCGATGATCAAGGGGTTGGCGGCGGGCACCATCAACCTGATCCTAGCGCTGTCAACGGGCGCGCGCCTCCCCGCGCTGCAAGGCTTCGCCAGCGCCGCGGTGATCGGCTTCTTCGGCTACGGCGTCAGTCTCGTCCTGTTCGTGCTGGCGCTACGCCATCTCGGCGCAGCACGCACCGGCGCCTATTTCTCGTCGGCGCCCTTCGTAGGCGCCGTACTGTCGCTCGCGATCTTCCATGAGCCGGTGACGGCGCGCCTTGTCGCTGCCGGCGTGCTGATGGCTGTCGGTCTCTATCTCCATCTCGCCGAGCGTCACGAGCACGCGCATGCCCATGAGGCGCTGGAGCACGAGCATCGCCACGTTCACGACGCGCATCATCGCCACGCCCATGAAGCCGACGATCCGCAGGGAGAGCCGCATTCGCACCGGCACCGCCACGATCCACTGACCCATAGCCATCCGCACTATCCGGACTTGCATCACCGCCATGGCCACCATTCTACTGGAGCTGGTTTGTAGTTCGCATGGCAGCCGCGACAGCGAGCGGCCTTGCGGATAGACTGATCTTAACTACATCCCGTCTGCGTTCTTGCCGGTCGATTTCCACGCCAAAGCCGATATGAGCATTCTGACCCATATCAACTACGCCTATGTCCTCTCCGGCTTCGCGGTCGGCTTCCTCGTCGGGATGACCGGCGTCGGCGGCGGCTCGCTGATGACGCCGCTGCTGATCCTGCTGTTCGGCATC
>CAYXMO010000429.1:0-3035 GCA_964465935.1 uncultured Rhizobium sp. | reverse complement strand
TGCGGCTGGGGGTGCAGGCACTGGCGGCGATGGTATGGTTGCGCAGCACCACCGCATTCTTCCGTAGACGGAGCAAACCGGGGAAGAACTTGGCGTAGGGATTGTCGTCCGTGATCGTGCCCTGAAAGCCCAGGATCAGCTTCAAGGCCTCGGCGAAGCCGCCCTTCTGTCCGTCCTTGTCGTAGGAAAAGCGCGGGAAGCGGTACTGGTCGCAGGTGATCAGCAGGATGTTGGGCTTGGGCGGCGCCGGCGGCTTGCTGTGGCCGGCGGTGGGGTGCACGGAATTGGGCGACGACATCGGCTTCTCCGTTTTTCAAGAAAATCGGGAAGCCACGCGGCGCCGTCACGGACGGCGGTCCGAACCCGTGCTGCAATCTGCTGCGCGACTATGACATCCGTTGCCGGCGCTGCAATCTATACCTTCCACGGCGTCATCCATGCGCGGCATGAATAGTACCGCTTCCGTGCGGCGACTCGCGCTAGGCTCGGCGCGGTTGCACGAGGGCTCGCCATGACATCGCTGCTGACGCCGGTTCTGGCGCTGATCGTCTGGACGCTGGTCGTGTGGCTGTGGATGTACCTGACGCGCATCCCGGCGATGCAGAAGGCGGGGCTCGACCCGCAGCAGGGCCGTCACACCGCCGACCTCGCCCTGCTGCCGCATCCGGCGCGCAGCGTCGCCGACAACTACAACCACCTGATGGAGCAGCCGACCATCTTCTATGCGCTGGCGTTCTATATCGTGCTGGCTGGCCACTCCGATGCGCTGCACATCTATCTCGCCTGGGCCTATGTCGCGCTGCGCGTCGTCCATTCGCTGATCCAGAACACGGTCAACATCGTGACGATCCGTTTCGCCGTATTCACCCTCTCCACGCTCGCCCTCGCGGCCATGGCGGTGCGCGAGGCCATCGCGCTGCTGTGACGGCTACTCGGTTCGTTTGACCGGTTGGTTTTTCCGCGCCGCGCAAGCGCGACAAATTTTCGCCGGATATGCTCAAAGAAGGTCGGCGGCAGGTGGCCGTAGACGATTGTCGAGGGATCGCCGTTTATCGCGGGACGCAAATCCGGTCCCGGCCATGCGAAAATGTTGGCTTCGGTGATGACGACCCATGACCGGTTGGTGTCGAGGCCAAGATGGGATTTCACTGCGCGGGGAATTTCGATCGCGTCATCCATGCTCGCTGGGGGTGAATGCGTCACGGGAAGGACATAGATGTTTGTGCGCCCATCATCCCCTATGACAGCAAGTACGATGGCGCACGGCCTATCCTTGTTTCCCTCCTCGTGTCCTGCCGCGTGCTCGCGCTCCCATAAATAGGAATAGCGAATGACAGCGCCCGGAATCGGCGGTGGAAAGTTCACGGCTTCCAGTCTTTGAGTTCTTCGTTGAGATAATTGTACTCGGCGGGCATGCGGGTCTTCTCAATGGCCTCGATTTCGGCTTCCGTTAGCTCGCCGGCCCGGATCACCCGGCGGTCGCGGCGCTTCAGGCGGTTATACTCGTCCGCCGACAGCAGCACCGTCCGGTCGCGGCCGTTCTTGGTGATGGCGACCGGCTTGGTCAGCGCCACATCCTGATAGTGTCCGACATTGCGGTGGAATTCGGCGGCTGTAACCACCACGCGATCATCGTCGATCATGTGCAACTCCCGTATTTCGCTCATAATACGCATAATCCGCAATCATATCCAGCAGGTGGGCTCGCTGTTATCCAATCTAAACGGGCGAACATGCGGTGGACCGCAAGACCGTGATCGGGTGCACCGGCCAATCCCCCTGATATCGCTGGCTTTTGTCACAATTCGCGCGGGCGCGAAATATCCTTACCCACGCCCTTGACCCACGGAATAGTCGCGGATACATAGCGCCACCTTTCAGGGACAGGCCGTCGGCGGGAACCCGCCAAAACGCTGTCGGAAAGCCAGTTAGAGCGTCGAACCGCGCGACTCAATCCGAGTCCTCCGCGATTTCACCGGGGCGGGTCCGCATGGACCGGCTGCCGGGTTTTTGGTTTCGCTTGGGCCTGTCCAAGCAACAGAGCCCCGCGCGGCTTGCCGCGCAAATGAGGAAGACGAATGCCGACGATCAATCAGCTGATCCGCAAGCCCCGCGGCGAGAAGCCCAAGCGCAACAAGGTGCCGGCCCTCCAGCACTGTCCGCAGAAGCGCGCCGTCTGTACCCGCGTCTACACCGTGACGCCGAAGAAGCCGAACTCGGCGCTTCGCAAGGTGGCCAAGGTTCGTCTGACCAACGGCTATGAAGCCCTCTCCTACATCCCCGGCGAAGGCCACAACCTCCAGGAACACAGCGTCGTCTTGATCCGCGGCGGCCGCGTGAAGGACCTTCCGGGCGTTCGCTACCACATCATCCGCGGCGTGCTCGACACGCAGGGCGTCAAGGACCGCAAACAGCGCCGGTCCCTGTATGGCGCCAAGCGTCCGAAGTAAGGAGCACACAGATGTCCCGCCGCCGCAGAGCCGATAAGCGCGAAATCACCCCGGACGCCAAATATGGCGACCTCGTCCTCGCCAAGTTCATGAACAGCCTGATGTATGACGGCAAGAAATCCGCCGCCGAAGGCATCATCTATGGCGCGTTCGATACCATCCAGCAGAAGACCAAGACCGATCCGATCCAGGTCTTCCACGAAGCGCTGCGCAACGTCTCGCCGGCGATCGAAGTGAAATCCCGCCGCGTCGGCGGCGCCACCTACCAGGTGCCGGTCGAAGTGCGCACCGACCGCGCCCGCGCCCTCGCCATCCGCTGGCTGATCACCGCCGCCCGCGCCCGCAACGAGCCGACCATGACCGGCCGCCTCTCGGGCGAATTGATGGACGCCGCCAACAACCGTGGCAGCGCCGTCAAGAAGCGCGAAGACACGCACAAGATGGCGGACGCCAACCGCGCGTTCTCCCATTACCGCTGGTAAAGATCGAAAGAGTACAAGATGCCTCGTACCACCCCGCTCGAACGCTATCGCAATATCGGCATTGCCGCGCATATCGACGCCGGCAAGACCACCACGACCGAGC
>CAYXMO010000428.1:0-3039 GCA_964465935.1 uncultured Rhizobium sp. | reverse complement strand
AGGCCGAGGATGGCGAAAAACAGCGGCACGAGCGCGGCGGACATGAACCAGCCGAACTCCTCCCTGTGATCCCAACCGAAGGCGCGCTTCATCGACATCCTGCCCCAGCCGACATTGGCGCAACGCGGTGTGCCAAGTCGAGACGAAGATAGCGCAGGGTTAACGGGGAACCATGGCAATCATGTGCCGAACCTCTGCAAAATCCACGGCACCACCACGTCCATGACCTTTTCGACATCCGGGGCCTCGCGGGCGCCGAAGGGCGGGTTGAAATAGTGCTGGGCGTCGGGGAATTCGACGAAGGTCTTGTCCTGGGCGGCCACCGCCGCGAACATCGGCTTGGCGTCGGTCTCAGGGAAAATCTCCTGGTCCTTGCCGGCGTTGATGAAAAGCGTCGGCGCCGCGATTCGCGGCAGATCCTTCATCTGATTGGCGTGGCTGGACAGCCCCGACCAGGTCGAGAGCCAGGCATGCGGTGTCGCATAGCGGCCAAAGCCCATGAACTTCCAGTTCATCAGGTCGGGACGCGGCGAAAAGATCGAGCCGTAGTCGCGCGGGCTGGGGTCGAGATGGTTGTCGACATAGTGCAGGTTCGCCATGGTGCGGTAAATCGTCATCACCGGCTCGAAGGCTTCGCGGCGCAGGATGTCGCGCTGCTTGGCCGGCGGCAGCTTGAGGAAGTCGCCGTCGGCGTGCAGCTCCTCGGCGCGGCTGTTCTGCGCGATCAGGGCGCGGGCTTTTGCGTCGAGCCGCGCGACGCGGGCGAGCTGGGCGGCGCGGAAGCGCGCGACGAAGGCGGGATCGTACGCGCTCCACCGTACATCGCTGCCATCGAGCGCGGTGGGCGTGCGAAAGCCGTTGGCTTCGTCGTACATGTCGAGCGACGCGTCGGTGAGGTGCGGATTGCTCTCGTCAACCATAGCGGGATCGATGATCTCGTTCATGATCAGTCCCTCGCCCTTGTGCGCCGCGATATAGATCATCGCATCGGCGGGGATCATCTCGACCTGGTTGAGACGCGTCGGACGGCCGCCGGGCGTCGTGGCGATGCGGTTGCCTTTCCCCGCGGCCGCTTGGCTCTGGTAGAAGCCGTTGAGCGCGCCGCCGCCGGAATTGCCGATCAGCACGATATTGGCCAGGCCGCGGCGCTTGAGCTCGGCGACGCACGAGGCGACATCGAGCACGATCTCCTCGTGCACGGTGGTGGTGTCGTTGTTGGGATTGCGCGTGGTGGCCGCCAGCACCGCGATGCCGGCCTCGACCAGGCGCGGGATCACGTAGTGATGCTGGAAGTCGCCGCGCGGATGCATGACGACGGCCCCGGTCTTCGGCTTTGGAACCTTCCGCGAGGTCCACAGCAGGCCGCGATGCTCGCGCCCGTCGGGTGCTTTGAGCAGCAGGCTTTCGACGGCATAATCGGCCGGCAGGCGGCGCATGTTGAACGGCGTGCCGGCCCAGTAGGTTTTCGCGACGAGATTCATGGGCGCCCCTTTGGAAGCGGCGCTACTGTGGGGAGACCAGCGACGATGATCAAGCTCACCTTCTGCCTGCGGCGGCTGCCGCATCTGAGCCGCGAAGCGTTCCAGACATACTGGTTCGAGAACCACGCGCCGCTGGTCGCCAGGCACAAGGACACGCTGCGCATCCGGCGCTATGTCCAGATGCATTCGGGGACAGACGCGATGAACGCCGGCATCGGCGCCAGCCGCCAGGCCCCGGAAATGTTCGACGGCGTGGCAGAACTGTGGTGGGATTCGTTCGACGACATCATCGCCAATCCCAACCCGGACGCGCCGGCGGCGGGACTGGCGCTGCTGGAAGACGAACGCAAGTTCATCGACCTGCCGAAATCGCCGCTGTGGTTTGGCGAGGAGAAGGTGATCATCGAGTGACGGCCGCGCGCTAACGATGCAGAAGGAGCCCTTCCTTGCAGCCATCTGACGTTCAGCGTGCAGTGGCTGCAGCCATGGCGACCGCTTCAGCGCTTGGCCTGGCAGCGCAAGAGACGGTCGTTCTTCAGAACTCGAACAAGCTCGCCGTGCGCCTGCTGCCCTGCGATGTCTTTGCCCGGATCGCATTTCCAGCGCAGCAAGTGGCACAGTTCGAAGTCGAGCTTGCTCAGCGGCTCGCCAAGACTGAAAGTCCTATCGCGGCTCTGGAACCTCGAATAGCGCCGCGCGTCCACGAGCGTGACGGCTTCGTGATCACGCTGTGGACCTACTACATGCCCATGACGCCGGACCTCGCACCAGTCGACTACGCGAATGCGCTCGGGCGCCTGCATGCCGGTATGCGGACGCTCGACGTCGCAACGCCGCATTTCACCGATCGCGTGGCGGAGGCCGAGCACCTCGTGGCCAGCCGCGACCAAACACCGGCGCTCGCCGACGCGGACCGGGAGCTTCTCCGCAGCAAGTTGGAAGGCCTAAGACAAACAATCGCCGACCGCGGCGCAGCGCAGCAACTGCTCCATGGCGAGCCGCATCCGGGAAACGTGCTCAACACGAGACACGGGCCGCTGTTCATCGATCTTGAGACCTGTTGCCGTGGGCCAATCGAGTTCGACCTCGCGCACGTGCCGCAAGAGGTCGCCGAGCACTATCCGGACGTCGATCAGGTACTGCTCGGCCAGTGCCGGGCCCTCGTTCTTGCAATGGTTGCAGCGTGGCGTTGGGACGCACGCGACCAGTTCCCGAACAGACAACGCGTAGCCCAAGAACTGCTCGGCACGCTACGCAAGGGGCCACCTTGGCCAACTCTCGACGTCGTGATGCGGCAATTGGCCGGTCTGTAGGTCCACTCGGCAGTCGGGCGCTGGTTCCTATCACTAACGTCGTTTCAGCGCCTTGCGCACCAGGGCGATGTTGCGGCGGTTGGATTTGAAGGCGATGTCGAAAGCGTCGCCGACCACCGGCACGCTGCCGACCACGGTGTCCAACGCGACGTTCCACAGCATGCGCGCCTTGATCCAAGGCGACAGGCCCAGCCGCGAGGCGCGGCCGATCAAGTAGAGGCTGATCAGCGCCGAAAGCACGTCGC
>CAYXMO010000427.1:0-3064 GCA_964465935.1 uncultured Rhizobium sp. | reverse complement strand
AACAATTCGCGATAGCTCGCCCGCCCCAGGCTGGTGGCGTATTGCGCCAGCGTCGCCTGCGTGTTCAGGCCGTAGCTGTCCTGGGTCCAGAAGCTGTAGAGCGCGAGCAGCGCCATCGGCGCCGCCAGCGCCGCCACCATGATCAGCATGGTCGGCGACAGCAGGGCGAGCCCGCGCAGCCCTTCCGAACGGCGGGCGACATGCGCCAGGCGCGCCATCCACCCGCTGTTCACGCCGTCCGTCATCGCCATTCGCCGCCCCGCCGCCGCACGCTTCTTAACAAGTTCGCGCCGCCCCGCCCACCTAGATCAGCGCGCCAGGGCCGTGCGCAAGGCGGTCTGGAAGGCGGCATGGAAGCGGCGCAGCTCCGCCGCCGCCAGATGCGTCGAATCGGCGAACAGCGCGTGTCCGCCGATGATGTAGGCGCAGCGCTCGCCCTGGCACTGCACCGCATCGGGACGCACGAACACGATGTCGCGGCGGTCTTGGAAATGCGCGAACACCGCTGCGAATTGGCGCTGGAAGCCGGCGCGGGGCTGGAACAGCGGCCGCTCGCCGCTGCCGCCGAATGCCAGCACGCGGCTCATGACCGACGCGACGGGCCAGCCCGGCTCGGCGATCGGGCCGATCAGGATGACCCGCTTGCCGGCCCGGTGAAGCTCGCCGATCAGCGCATCGAGCGCGGCGAGCAGCACGCCATTGTCGCGGTTGTCGGCGGCACGGCCGTCCGCCGCGAACAGGACGGTATGATGCCACCAGCTCAGCGCCAGCACGGCGACGTGCGCCTTGGGCAGCTTCAGGACCGCGGTCAGGTTGCGCTGCGCCTGTCCGAGGCAGGCCGGCCGGTTGTTGGCCAGCGTCGTCGGCAGGCAGCCGTCGAGCGGCACCAGCAGGCCGGGTTGCTTGGCTTCCTTCAGGATCGCCGTCCACACCGGTGCGTACATCTGGGCATGCGAGTCCCCCAGCAGCACGATTTGCGCCTCGCCGGGATCGCGCGACGGCAGGTTCATTGCGCAAGCCCGCGACAGGCCGAGCCGCAGATAGTCCTGAACCGGGCAGCGGTAGTTGCTGCCGACGGCGGCGTTGAGCTGTGCCGCTTCGCCGCTCAGCCGGCTGGGCAGTCCGTCCGACCAGATCAGCAATGCCGATACGCTGGCCAGGATCGCGGCGCCGGCCAGTGCCGCGCCGCGGACGGTTGCGGCGCCGATGCGGCGGCTGCGGAACGGCCGCTCGACGAAATACCACGATGCCGCGGCGCACAGCGCCATCAGCAGAACCAGCCCTGCCGTCTCCGCCGCGCCGATCGGCTCGATCCCATAGTAGCGGGCGAAGACGATGATCGGCCAATGCCACAGATAGAGCGAGTACGACGCCAATCCGATCAGCCGCAGCGGCTCGGCGCGCAGCATGCGGTTCACCGCCGGCGAGGGCCCCGACAGGATGATCGCGGCCGTCCCCAGATCGGCCGGCAGCGCCGCCGGCACCAGGCCGTGCGCACCCAGCGGCCGCCAGGCCGCCGCAACGACCAGCACCGCGCCGAGCGTCGACCACAGCGCCGGCCGCGCCGGCTTAAACGGCAGCAGCGCCACCGCCGCGCCGAGGCCGAGCTCCCAGGCGCGCGTCGGCAGCAGATAGAACGCCGGCGCTTCGCCGCCCGCCAAGCGCGCGAAAATCTCCAATGCCAGCGACGCCAGCGACAAGACGGCGACCGCCGGCAACGCCGTGCCCGGCCGCCGCCGCGCCAGCCAGGCAAGCGGCACCGGACAGAGAAGATAGAACTGCTCCTCGATCCCCAGCGACCACAGATGCAATAGCGGCTTCTGCAGCGCGGCGGGCGCGAAATAGTTGGTGTCGCGCCAGAAAAAGATGTTCGCCGAGAAGCCGAGCGACGCCAGCTGGCTCTTGGCATAGCCGATGAGATCGCCCGGCAGCAGCAGCGCCGCCGCCGCCAGCGTCGTGGCGGCCAGCAGCACGAACAGCGCCGGCAGGATACGGCGCATGCGCCGGTCGTAGAACCCCAGCGCCGTGAACGCGCCCGACCGCGCCTCGCGCCAGACGATGGCGGTGATCAGGTAGCCGGACACCACGAAGAAGATATCGACACCCAGGACCCCGCCGGGGAAGGCGCGCTGCCACAGATGCGACAGCACCACCGACAGCACCGCCACGGCGCGCAAGCCGTCGATGTCGGGGCGGTAGGGCACGGCGCGGGAATCGGCGTCGCCGGCGTTGGTCACCGCCGCGGTCCACCCCCACTTCACGCCGCCGGCGGCCGTCATGCGCAACTCCAAGCCTGCGTTTTTGTAGCAAGCCCGGGCGCTCCTGTCCCCCTGCCATGTTATACCGGCGCATGAGCATGCATGTCCTTGATCCCGACAAGATCGTCCGTACCGTCGCGCTTCTGCGCGATCGCATCGCCGAGCGCTTTCCCGGCTCGGGCCTCGCCGGCGTTGCCGCCGATCTCGCGAAGACGGCGCGCGAAACCGCGGCGCGGGTCGAGCTGCTCAACCGTCCCAACGTCGCGCTGCGCGCCCTCGCCGCGGCGGCGGTCGTCGCCGGCGTCGCGGCGCAGATCTATGTCGCCCGGCTGATCGACTGGGCGGCGGTGTTGCGCCGCGCCGACGTCGTCGCCATCACCCAAGGCCTCGACTCCATCGTCAATCTGCTGCTGCTCGCCTTCGCCGCGATCTGGTTCGTGCTGACGCTGGAGCAGCGCCTCAAGCGCCGCCGCATCCTGCGCCGGCTGTTCGAGCTGCGCGCCTTCGCCCATGTCGTCGACATGCACCAGCTGACCAAGGACCCGACCGTCCTGCTCGCCGGCGGCGTCGCGACGCCGTCCTCGCCGCAGCGGCGGATGAGCGAGTTCGAGCTCTCGCGCTATCTGGATTATTGCGCCGAGATGCTGGCGCTGACCGCCAAGCTCGCGGCGCTCTATGCCGGCGACACGCCGGACGCCGCGGTGCTGAGCGCGGTCAACGAAGTCGAAGCGCTGACCTCCGATCTTGGCCGCAAGATCTGGCAGAAGATCATGATCATCAACCGCCTCGACGAGCGCAAAGGCTAG
>CAYXMO010000426.1:0-3118 GCA_964465935.1 uncultured Rhizobium sp. | reverse complement strand
AGCGCGGTCATGATCAGCGCCTCACCCACCGGACCCGCGACCTTGTCGATCGAGGCCTGACCGGCGACGCCGATCGAGATCAGGGCTTGCAGAATGCCCCACACCGTACCGAACAGACCGACGAACGGGGCGGTCGAGCCGACCGAGGCGAGGAAGGCGATACCGCTCTGCAGGCGCGAATTGGCGTCTTCGAGCTGGCGGGTCAGCGACATGGCAATCCAGTCGTTGAGGCCGACCAGGCTGGTGCCGCCCTGGCTGGCGCGGATGCCGGCATCGGCGACCGAGCGGAACATCGAGTTCTTCGGCAGCTTGTCGACGCCTTCGGCCAGCGTGCCGGAGGTCCAGAACTTCTTCTCGACGGTGCGCGCCTGGTTGAGGATGCGCGACTGCTCGAAGTACTTCATGAAGAAGATGTACCAGGTGCCGGCCGACATGACGGCGAGGATCGCCAGGATGGTCAGCGACACCGGATTTCCCTGCTCGACGATGTGGGTCAAGCCGTAGGGGTTCTCGGTCGGGGCGGCAGGAGCCGGCGCCGGGGCCTTCACTTCCGGCGTGGCCGGAGCGGGAGCGGCGGCCGGAGCCGGGGCGGGCGCCATGGCGCCGTCGGCGGGCGGCGCACCACCCGGAGCAGCCATCGTCGGCTCGGGCGGCGGGGCGGCTTGGGCCAGGGCCGGGCTCGCGCCGAGGCCTGCGATCAGGACGAAAGCAGCTGCGATCGTCAGGTTCTTCAAGATCATTTTCCTACTACTCCGTATATCCAGAAAGATGAACAGTCTGCGATTTAGGCAATCCCCAGGACCGGTTATCGGCCCGTAAGGCTGAAACGAACGATGGCTTGATGGCCGGGAGAAGCGACGGGCTTGTCGCCTTCCATGGCCGGCGTATTACGCCAACGGGAGGAAACGCACGAAACGGCCGCGTTATCCAAACGCTCGGAACCGCTCGACTTGGCGACGCCGACATTGGTGATCGCGCCGTCGACGCCGACATCGTAGTGAATGAGCACATCGCCCGATTCGCTGAGACGGCGGGACAGGTCCGGATAGTAGGTCGTGCAGTCATGCGTCCGGCCGACGGCCTTGGACGGGGCAATGACGGGCGCGGCCACGGGCGGTGGCGGCACCGGCGTCGTCGCCTGCACGGCAACGATCGCGTTGGTAACCGGCGCATCGGCCGTGATGTTGATTTCCGGCGGCGGCACGAAGGGCGGCGGCGGCACCTTCATATCCGGCGGCGGCGGCGGCGGCGGCTTCACTTCGTCCTTGGGCTTGACGACTTCGGCGACCAGCTCGTCCGGCAGCTTCTGGATCAGGCCGGCTTTGAGGCCCGCGATAATCGCGAAGACCAGGCCAACATGCAGAACACCGACGATGACCAGCGCAATAGTCCGGCTGCCGGCTTGGGCGGCGGCGGTGGGGGTGTGAGCTCTAAGATCGTGTGTTGGTTGTTCCATGGGTCTTTCGTCGCCTACACAAAACTAATCCCGGCGCAACGGCACCGGGATTGGCGGATTTGGGCCAAGTACGCGTCCCCCTCCCGGCACCGGTTACCGCCCAGTGCGCTTGTTGTTAAAGCCAACGTAATCACGGTTCGCAAGGAGGGTCCAGTCTTTCAGTTTGGTAAACGCAACTTCGTGAACAGCCTAGTTAATTCGCAACAGTGCCGCTCGGCGGTGTTGACAACCGATCAGCCGGTCCATCGCGCTTCTTGACCAATCCACGCGACAAAGGCGTGACGCCCGCAGGGCGGTGTGCATCAAACCCTTTTGCCGGCGTGGCATAACGCATAGAGGTTCCCCGCGCACCACTGCTCAGGTCGATTCTCGGATGCGGCTAATCGTTCCACCGCTGTCGAACGACAATATTCCTTCGCAAGGTGGCGGAAATGCGCCTCTCGCGCTGCAGCATGCGACGCACGCGACCCGCGGCAGCGTTCTTGGCCGGCGATTTCATTGCTAGCATAAGCCGTTAGAACCGGACCGCGGGACGATGGCGGTCTTGCGATCAACAGCACGTGAGGATCACTGCATGCACTATCTGCACACCATGGTTCGCGTCGGCGATCTCGACGCTGCGTTGGATTTTTATTGCGCCAAGCTCGGGCTGAAGGAACTTCGCCGAGTCGACAACAAAATGGGCCGATTCACGCTTGTTTTTCTCGCCACCCCCGCCGATGCGGAAAAGGGCGGCGGCGACGCCGTGCCGATGGTCGAGCTGACCCATAATTGGGACGAGAAAGATTATTCCGGCGGACGGAACTTCGGACACTTGGCCTATCGGGTGAGCGACATTTACGCCGTATGCAAGCGGCTGATGGATGGCGGCGTCACGATCAATCGGCCGCCGCGCGACGGGCATATGGCTTTCGTGCGCTCGCCCGACGGAATTTCCATCGAGCTGTTGCAGGACGGCGGTGCGTTGGCGCCCTCCGAGCCTTGGCTCTCGATGCCCAATGTCGGCACCTGGTGAGATGAACTTCGTCAGCGACAACCAGTACGGCGCGTCGCCGCGGATCCTCGCCGCGCTGAACGCCATCGGCCAGGACGCCGACGCACCTTATGGCGACGATGCCGTCACGGCACGCCTCAAGGACAGATTCGGCGCCGTCTTCGAGCGCGAGGTCGCGGTCTATCCGGTGATCAACGGCACCGCCGCCAACGCGCTGGCGCTGGCGACCCTGGTGCCGCCGCACGGCGCGATCCTGTGCCACGAGGAGGCGCATATCGCGGTGGACGAGTGCGGTGCGCCGGAATTCTTCACCCACGGCGCCAAGCTGGCGGCGATGGCCGGCAGCGACGCCAAACTGACGCCTGGGAGCATCGAACGGACGCTCCAGCATTTCCAAAAAGGCTTCGTGCATCACAGCCAGCCGGCGGCGGTCAGCCTGACGCAAGCGACGGAGCTCGGCACCGTCTATGCGCCGGACGAGATCGCAGCCGTCGCCGCGGCCGCGCGGCGGCACGGCATGAAGCTGCACATGGACGGCGCGCGTTTCGCCAATGCCCTGGCCGCCCTGAACTGCACGCCGGCGCAGGCGACGTGGAAATGCGGCGTCGACGTCCTGTCGTTCGGCGCCACCAAGAACGGCGCGCTGGCGGCGGAAGCGGTGGTCTTTT
>CAYXMO010000425.1:0-3123 GCA_964465935.1 uncultured Rhizobium sp. | reverse complement strand
CCGCGGCGCAGCACGACGATCACGGGACCTTCATCCTGCCCTTAGGTTACTTCTTGGGCTTCTCTTCGCGTACCCGCATCAGGCCTTCCTGCACCACGCTGGCGACCAGCTTGCCGTCGCGGGTGAAGAGCGAGCCGCGGTTGAAGCCGCGCGCGCCCGACGAGCTCGGCGAATCCTGGGCGTAGAGCAGCCAGTCGTCCATCTTGAAGGGGTGATGGAACCACATGGCGTGGTCGAGGCTCGCCATCTGGATCGGCGACTGCCAGGAACGGCCATGCGGCAGGAGCGCGGTGTCGAGCAGCGACATGTCGGAGGCATAGGCGAGCACCGATTGCTGCACGATGACGTCGCCCGGCACCGGACCGGTGGCGCGAATCCAGACATTGTCGAACGGCTCGCGCGGCTTGCGGTTCATCCAATTGTCGAGGATGACGGGGCGCATCTCGATCGGGCGCGGCCGGCTCATCCAGGCCTTGGCGTCCTCCGGCATGTCCGCCATCCACTGCTTGCGCGCCTCGTGCTCGTCCATCAGCGACTCGGGGCCGGGGACCTTGGGCATGTCGAACTGGTGCTCGAGGCCCTTCTCGATCGCCTGGAACGAGGCCGACATGTTGAAAATCTGCTTGCCGTGCTGGATGGCGACGACGCGGCGCGAGGTAAAGCTGCCGCCGTCGCGGGCGCGGTCGACCTCGTAGAGGATCGGAACCTTGGGATCGCCGGCGCGCAGGAAATAAGCATGGAACGAGTGGCAGACCCGGCCCTCAACGGTGCGGCTGGCGGCGACTAGCGCCTGGCCCAGCACCTGGCCGCCGAAAACCCGCTGCATGCGGTCTTCCGGGCTCTGGCCGCGGAAAATGTTCTCCTCGATCTTCTCCAGATCGAGCAGGTCCAGGACTTCTTCGATGGGGGTTCGCGTGGTCATGGCGCTCCCATACGGCGCAACCGGGCGCGAGGGAAGGAGGGATTTTCTTTGCCTGCCTCCTTCATTCCGTCATAAAACCTTGTCACTCCCTTTCCCGCAGAAGAACGACGGTTTTTCAAAGGATTCCGATGCCCAACCTGCTTTTAGAAAAGGCCGCGCATCAAAAGCCGGCCACCACGCGGCGGGGGGCCTTGGAGCGGCTTTTTACCCTTATGTTCCAGGGGTTTGTCTACAACCAGATCTGGGAAGATCCGGTCGTCGACCTGGCGGCCCTGGCGCTCAAGCCCGAGCATCGGCTGATCACCATCGCGTCGGGGGGCTGCAACGTCCTCAACTATCTAGGCGCCGATCCGGCGAGGATCATCGCCGTCGACCTCAACGCCAACCACATCGCACTGACCAAGCTGAAACTGGCGGCGCTGCGGCACCTACCCAACTACGAGTCCTTCTTCCACTTCTTCGGGCGGGCGAACGACAAGGCGAACAAGGCGGCCTATGACCGCTATCTGCGCAAGCAGCTCGACGAGGAGACGCGCGAATACTGGGAGGAGAGCCGTCCGCTGCGCGGCAAGCGCATCAACATGTTCGGCAAGAATCTCTATCGCTACGGCCTCTTGGGACGCTTCATCGGCATCCTGCATGCCGTCGCCAAGCTGCACGGCAAGAAGCTGGAACCGATTCTTTCGGCGCGCACGCCGGAAGAACAGCGCCGCCTGTTCGAGCGCGATATCGCCCCTCTGTTCGAGTTCAAGTCGATCAAGCTGCTCTCGAAAAGCCCGGTTTCCTTATACGCTTTGGGCATTCCGCCGGCGCAGTACGACGAGCTTGTCGCCGCCGGCGACCCCGTCGCGGTGCTGCGCGAGCGCGTCGAGCGCCTCGCCTGCGACTTCCCGATCAACGAGAACTATTTCGCCTGGCAGGCTTTCGGCCGCGGCTACGACGTCGAGCACAAGGAAGCGGTGCCGGACTATCTGCGCGAAGATGTCTACGATGTGATCCGTACACGGACGGACAAGATCGAGATCCATCACGCCTCGCTGACCGACTTCCTGCAGGCGCAGGCGCCGCAGTCGCTGCACCGCTACGTGCTGCTCGACGCCCAGGACTGGATGAACAACGACCAGATCACCGCGCTGTGGCGCGAGATCGACCGCACCGCGCATGCCCGCGACGCCCGCGTGATCTTCCGCACCGCCGGACCGGACTCGCCCTTGCCGCGCAAGCTGCCGCCCGAAGTGCTGGCGCCCTGGACCTATCTGGAGAGCGAGAGCCGCGCCTGGCACGCCAAGGACCGTTCCTCGATCTATGGCGGCTTCCACGTCTATGCCCGCCGGAAGCTGTCCTGAAAGATCGCCATGACCGACCATGCCGCGCTGATGGACCGGGTCTACCGGCATCAGCGCTATATCTATGATATTACAAGGAAATATTACCTTTTTGGGCGCGACAGACTGATCGCGGAACTGGCGCTCAAGCCGGGCGCGCGCCTGATCGAGATCGGCTGCGGCACCTCGCGCAACCTGATCAAGATCGCCCAGGCCTACCCCGACGCCAGGTTGTTCGGCCTGGATGCGTCCGCCGAGATGCTGCTGACCTCAAAGCGGGCGGTCGAACGGGCTGGATTGGGCCACCGGATCAAGCTGGTGCAGGCCTATGCCGAGCACCTGACACCGGCCCTTTTCGGCGAGCAGGAGCCGTTCGATGCCGCCGTTTTTTCCTATTCTCTGTCCATGATACCTGATTGGAAACAAGCGCTTAGTGCGGCCCACGCCGCGCTTAAGCCGGCCGGCAAGGTGCATGTCGTCGACTTCGGCGACCTCAAGGGACTCAGCCCTGCCGCCGAGCGGATCCTGCGCGGCTGGCTCGCCCTCTTCCATGTCGCGCCGCGCGAGGAATTGCTGCGGACCATCGAGGCCGGGGCCGATGTCAAAAGCCTCCACTTGCTGGCCGGCCGCTACGCCTTTTTGTGGACCGCGGGTGCCGGCGAAAATTTCGCCCAGGGAACTTGCGCCGAGCGAAAATGACCGGGTGTTTCTATTCGGTGACTTCCCCGCTGTTGCCGCATCGTATACGTTAAAAAAAGTCCATTTCGGGCCGTAATTCAAAGGGGGGACCGTTCATGCAGTTTCGTACAATCGCGTTGTCGGGCGTGGCTTTGGCGGCGCTGAGCGTGACGCCTGCATTCGCCTATCAGGATGCCA
>CAYXMO010000424.1:0-3135 GCA_964465935.1 uncultured Rhizobium sp. | reverse complement strand
TGGCGCGTCCGCCGGTCGTCACCGTCATGGGCCATGTCGACCACGGCAAGACGTCTTTGTTGGACGCATTGCGGAAAACGGATGTGGTATCCGGCGAAGCCGGCGGCATCACCCAGCACATCGGCGCCTACCAGATCCAGCTCAAGGGCGGCCAGAAGATCACCTTCCTCGACACGCCGGGCCATGCCGCCTTCACCGCGATGCGCGGGCGCGGCGCCAAGGTCACCGACCTCGTCATCCTGGTGGTCGCAGCCGACGACGGCGTCATGCCGCAGACCGTCGAAGCCATCGCCCACGCCAAAGCGGCGCATGTTCCGATCATCGTCGCCGTCAACAAGATCGACAAGGGCAGCGCCGACGCGATGCGGGTGAAGACCGAATTGCTGCAGCACGAAGTCCAGGTCGAAGAACTCGGCGGCGAGACCCTGGCGATCGACGTCTCCGCCACCAAGGGCACCAATCTCGACAAGCTGGAAGAAGCGATCCTGCTCCAGGCCGAAGTGCTCGATCTGAAAGCCAATCCCGACCGCTCGGCCGAAGGCGCGGTGATCGAGGCCAAGCTCGACCGCGGCCGCGGCCCGGTCGCCACCGTGCTGGTCCAGCGCGGCACTCTCAAGGTCGGCGACATCGTCGTCGCCGGTTCCGAATGGGGCAAGGTGCGCCTGCTGCAGAACGACCGCGGCGAGACGGTGCCGAATGCCGGCCCCGCCACGCCCATCGAAGTGCTCGGCCTCTCCGGCACGCCGGAAGCCGGCGACGAGATGGTCGTGGTCGAGAGCGAGGCGCGCGCCCGCGAAGTCACCGAATACCGCGCCCGCAAGCGCCGCGAGGCGCGCCAGGCCACGACCTCGCGCCAGACCCTCGACCAGCTGCTCAAGACCCGCGATGCCGGCGAGAAGCGGCTGCTGCCGCTGGTGCTCAAATCGGACGTGCAGGGCTCGTCGGAAGCGATCCAGGGCGCGCTTGCCAAGCTCGGCACCGACGAGGTCGGCGTTCAGGTGCTGCAGGCCGGCGTCGGCGGCATCACCGAAAGCGACGTCATCCTGGCGCATGCCTCGGGCGCGGCGGTGTTCGGCTTTAACGTTCGCGCCGACAAGCTGGCGCGCGAGCGCGCCAAGCGCGACGGCGTCGACATCCGCTACTACAACATCATCTACAACGTCGTCGACGACATCAAAGCGGTGCTCTCCGGGATGCTGGCGCCGGAAGTGCGCGAGAAGTTCCTGGGCAACGCCGAAATCCTCGAAGTCTTCGAGATCTCCAAGGTCGGCAAGGTCGCCGGCTGCCGTGTCACCGACGGCGTCGTGCGCCGCGGCGCCAAGGTGCGCCTGATCCGCGACAACGTCGTGATCCACGAAGGCGATCTGTCGACCTTGAAGCGCTTCAAGGACGAAGTGCGCGAAGTCCAGACCGGCCAGGAATGCGGCATGGCCTTCGCGAACTACCAGGACATGAAGAAGGGCGACGTCATCGAGTGCTTCGAGGTCGAGACCATCCAGCGCGCGCTGTAAGCGCCGCTGGGCCGTCCCGTCTTCGCAACGCGCTCGCCGGTCGGGACGATGGTCGATTTCCGCAAGCCTCCGTTCGACGCCGCCCGCTTCCAGTCGCTCGCCGCCGCCGTCGATGCCGCGATCAAGGCGGGCGACATCCCGCGCGCCGCTGCCGCCGCCGAGGCCGCGATCGCGCAAGGCCATCCTCATCCCGCCTTCTTCAACATCCTCGCCGCCCGCGACATGCAGAAGGGCGCCTACCGCGAAGCGCTGGCGCAGTTGCGCCAGGGTCTGGCACTGGCGCCGCGCGATCCCAACCTGCTCAACATGACGGGCGTGGCGCACAACAATCTGAAGGACTACCGCGAGGCGATCCGCGCCTTCGACGCCGCCCTCGTCGCCAATCCGCGGCTGGCCCAGGCGATCTATAACCGCGGCCTGTCTTACGAAGGCCTCGGCGAGCTCAACCGCGCCCGCGGCGATTTCGAGCGCGCCGTGGCGCTGAACCCGGCCTATCCCGAAGCTCTGTCGCGGCTGGGCTATGCCGAGGCGATCCGCGGCCAGCTCGAAACCGCGCGCGGCCATGCCGAGAAGGCCCTGCGTGCCAACCCGCGCGACCAGCTCGCGCACATCACGCTCGCCATGGCCGACAACGCGCAGGACAAATTCGCCGCGACGATCCAGCGCCTCGCGGCGCTGCTGCCGTCTTTGCAGCCGGACCAGATCAACCGCGCCTTGGCGCTCAGCCTGCTCGGCGATGCGCAGGACGGCGCCGGCGACGCGGCGAAAGCCTTCGCGGCCTACACCCAATCCGCCGAACTCTTGCGGCAGCTTTATGCGCCGGCCTTCGCTGCCGCCGACGCCTTGGCGCAGGCGCAGATGCTGCGCGCCTATTTCGCCGCCGCGCCCGCCGAACGCTGGGCCGCCGATCGCGCCGCGCCCGCCGATCCCAACCTGGCGACACATGTTTTCCTGGTCGGCTTCCCGCGCTCCGGCACGACTCTGTTGGAGCAGACGCTGGCCGGGCATCCTGCCGTCGTCACCAGCGAAGAGCGCGACCTGCTCAACGACACCGTTCAAGGCTTCGTCGCCACGCCCGCCGATCTCGACCGCCTCGCCGCGCTCGACCCCGCGCAATGCGCCGCGCAGCGCGACCTCTATTGGAAAAACGCGCGCCAGGCCGGCTTCAAGCCCAAGGACAAGGTCTTCGTCGACAAGCTGCCGCTGAACGCGCTGCTGCTGCCCGCCGTCGCCCGGCTCTTTCCGCACGCGAAAATCCTGTTCGCGCTGCGCGATCCGCGCGACGTCGTGTTCTCCTGCTTCCGCCGCTCCTTCGAAATGTCGAGCCAGATGTACCAGCTCGTCACGCTGGACGGCGCGGCGCGCTATTACGATGCCGTGATGGGCGCCGCCGAACTCTACCGCGCCAAGCTCGGACTCGATTGGCGCGACGTCCGCCACGAAGACTTCGTCCGCGATTACGGCGCCCAGGCGCGCGACATCTGCGCCTGGCTCGGGCTCGACTGGAACGACGCCATGACCAAGGTCGCCGAGCGCCTCAGCGCCCGCGCCGTCAACACGCCGTCCTCGCTGCAGATCGCGCGCGGCGTCAGCACCAAGGGCTTCGCCGCCTGGAAGCGCTACG
>CAYXMO010000423.1:0-3136 GCA_964465935.1 uncultured Rhizobium sp. | reverse complement strand
ACGGGCGCGGTGCAGAGAAAAGGCGCGGTGGCGCAGAAGAACACGGTGGGCGACGCGAGCCTGGAAGCGCGCGCCCGCCAGATGAGCGTCGAAGTGAACTGCGCGACGACGCGCTACATGGAGCAGAGCTTCACCTTCCTCGATTGCCCCGGTTCGATCGAGTTTCTCGCCGATACGCTCAACGTTCTGCCCGGCGTCGACGCCGCCATCGTGGTGTGCGAGCCCGAGCCCGCCAAGCTGCAGATGCTGCAGCCCTATCTGAAGCGTCTCGCCGACCTCAAAATTCCGCACTTCCTGTTCGTCAACAAGATCGACAAGGCGAGCGGCAGCCTGCGCGCGCTGCTCACCATGCTGCAGGACGCCAGCGGCACGCCGCTGCTGCTGCGCCAGATCCCGATCTGGGAGAACGACCTCGTCACCGGTTTCGTCGACCTGGCGCTGGAGCGCGCCTACATCTACCGCAGCCACGCGCCGAGCGAGATGATCGACATCGCCGACAAGGACCGCGAGAAGGAAGCGCGCTTCGCGATGCTGGAAAAGCTCGCCGATTACGACGAGCACCTGATGGAGGAACTGCTCTCCGACGTCGAGCCGCCCAAGGAAGAAGTCTTCACCGACCTCGCCAAGGAGCTGGCCCAGGGTCTGGTCGTGCCGGTGCTGATCGGCTCGGCCGAAGGCGACAATGGCATCCGCCGGCTGCTCAAGGCGCTGCGCCATGAAGTGCCCGGCGTGGCGAAGGCCGCTTCGCGGCTCGGCCTCGCGGCGAATGGCGACGCCGTCGTGCACGTCCTCAAGACCTATCACTCCAGCCATGGCGGCAAGCTCAGCCTGGCGCGCGTGCTCGCCGGCACGCTCAAGGACGGCGCCTTGCTGCGCCGCGCCGACGGCGGCGAGGCTCGCGTCGGCGGCATCTTCGCCCTCAAGGGCGAGGCTCAGACCAAGCTGGCCGACGCGGTCGCCGGCGACACCGTCGCGCTCGGCCGTCTCGAAGGCGTCGCCACCGGCGACTCGCTGAGCGGCGGCAAAACCAAGCCGCCCAAGGTCGAGATCGAGCAGCTGATGCCGGTCTACCGCCTCGCCATCGAAGCCGCCGACCGCAAGGACGAGGTCAAGCTCACCGCCGCCATCGCCAAGCTGCGCGAGGAGGACCCCTCGCTGCTGTTCGAGCAGAACGCCGAGCTGCAGGAGATGGCGCTGATCGGGCAGGGCGAGATTCATCTCAAAGTCGGGGTCGAGAAGCTGCAGAGCAAATACGGCCTCAAGCTCAACGTCCGTCCGCCGCGCATGCCCTACAAGGAGACGATCAAGAAGGGCGTGCTGCAGCACGGCCGCCACAAGCGCCAGAGCGGCGGCCACGGCCAGTTCGGCGACGTCCATCTCGACATCCGCCCGCTGCCGCGCGGCTCCGGCTTTGTGTTCGAGGACAAGATCAAGGGCGGCGTCGTGCCGCGCAACTTCATCCCCTCGGTCGAGAAGGGCATCATCGACTATCTCAAGAGCGGACCGCTCGGCTTTCCCGTGGTCGATCTCGCGGTGGCGCTGGTCGACGGCTCGTTCCACGCCGTCGACTCGTCCGACGCCGCGTTCCAGACCGCGGCGCGCATCGCCATGACCGAAGGCATGCCGAACTGCGCCCCGGTGCTGCTGGAGTCGATCATGCATGTGCGCATCCATGTGCCGAGCGACGCCACCGCCAAGGTCAACGCCATGGTCAGCGGCCGCCGCGGCCAGCTGATGGGTTTCGACGCGCGGCCGGGATGGAAAGGCTGGGACACGGTCGAGGCCCAGATGCCGCTGGCCGAACTCGGCGATCTGATCATCGACCTGCGCTCGCTGACCCAAGGCGTCGGCACCTACGAGATGACCTTCGACCACCTGGCGGAGCTGACCGGCAAACTCGCCGACCAGGTCGTCGCGACGGCGAAGGCGGCGTAGGGGAGCAGGGTGGAGCGGCAAGAGGGCAGTGGCCGCTCCACTCTCAAAACAATCGTCATGGCCGGGCTTGACCCGGTCACCGATCGCGCCCGCGTCTGCGGGCGCACAAGAAGCTTTTCGGCGCGCCGACACGTGTCGGATGGATGGCCGGGTCAAGCCTGGCCATGACGGTTGTTATTTTCTAAAGCTCCCCCGCCCCGAACGTGTCGCAGGCGTCCGGGTTGCCGCCGTCGAGGCCGCGCTTGAACCAGCGGCTGCGCTGGGCGCTGGTGCCGTGGGTGAAGCTGTCCGGCACCACAGTGCCCTGCGCCGCCTTCTCCAGCGTGTCGTCGCCCACCGCGCTGGCGGCGCGCAAGCCGTCGTCGACGTCGCCCTTCTCCAGGATGTGGAAGCGGGCATCGGCCTGCTTGGCCCACACCCCGGCATAGCAATCGGCCTGCAGCTCGGTGCGCACCGAGTCGCTGTCGGCGCCGGTCGATTCGCCGCCATGCGCCGCCATCGTACCCATCAGGGTCTGGATGTGATGGCCGTATTCGTGGGCGATGACATAGGCCTCCGCGAATTCGCCCGGCGCCCCGAACTGGTCGCGCAACTCGTTGAAGAAGGTGAGGTCGAGATAGATGTGATTGTCGCCGGGGCAATAGAACGGCCCGACCGAAGCCTCGCCTTCGCCGCACGCCGTCTGCGTCGCCTGGTCGTAGACCGTGAAGGTCGCCGGCGTGAAGGCGATCCCCTTGCGCTCCAGGATCGGTTTCCACACGTCCTCCGCCGAGCCCACGATCTTGCGCGAGAAGGCGTAGGCCGCATCGTCGGCGCGCGGCCCGGTGGCGCCGCCGCCGTCCGTCGTCTGGGCCGGCGCGCCGGTGTCGCCGTTCAGCAGCTGGTTGGGATCGACGCCGAAAAACATCGCCAGCACGACGACCGCGACAAGGCCGAGCCCGCCGCCGCCGGCGAGCCGGATGCCGCCGCCGCCGAAGCGGCCGCGCCGGTCGTCGACATTTTCGGTCGGGCGAAGATCGTCCAGGCGCATGGCGGGGTTTCCGTGAAGGGCCGGTAACGATACTACGCGCGGCCCGCGTGAAAAGAGCCAAACAAAAAAACGCCGGAACGCGTGAGCGCCCCGGCGTCAGTCGTTGCTTGGGATGCGCGGGCGCTAAGGCCCGCGCCGGTCGAGTGCTTTGGGGGCACAAGGCCGCACCGC
>CAYXMO010000422.1:0-3142 GCA_964465935.1 uncultured Rhizobium sp. | reverse complement strand
TACAGCCAGATCAAGGACCCGCGCCATCTGGGCCGCAAGGTGCTGACCGAGTTCGTCAAGGCCGGCGCGCCGCCGGACATCCTCACCGAGGCGCATCCGCATATCGGCACCTTCCGTCTGGTGACGATGGTCGAGAGCCTGCGCGCCACCATCGAGAGCCTGGGCGGCGAGTATCGCTTCGGGCACCGCGTCGCCGATCTCGATCTCGACGACGGCCGCCGGGTGCGGGGCGTTGTGCTGGCGAACGGCGAACGCATCGCGGCCGATCATGTCGTGCTCGCGGTGGGGCACAGCGCCCGCGACGTCTTCGCGATGCTGCACACACGCGGCGTCGCGATCGAGGCCAAGCCGTTCTCGATCGGCTTTCGCATCGAGCATCCGCAATCGCTGATCGACAAGGCGCGTTATGGCCGCACGGTGAAAGAGCTCGGCGCGGCGGAATACCGTTTGGTGCACCACGCCTCCAACGGCCGTTCGGTCTACAGCTTCTGCATGTGTCCCGGCGGCACCGTGGTGGCGGCGACCAGCGAGGTGGGCCGTGTCGCCACCAACGGCATGAGCCAGTATTCGCGCAACGAGCGCAACGCCAATTCGGGAATCGTCGTGGGCATCACGCCGGCGGATTATCCGCAGCACGTGCTCGCCGGCGTCGAGCTGCAGCGCCAATGGGAGAGCAAGGCCTTCGCAGCCGGCGGCGGCACATACAAAGCGCCGGGCCAGCGGGTCGGCGACTTTCTCGCCGGCCGCGCCTCGACGGCGCTGGGCGCGGTGACGCCGTCCTATCGCCCCGGCGTGCACCTCACGGATTTGTCGGACTGCCTGCCGGACTACGCCGTCGCCGCGATCCGCGAGGCGTTGCCGGCATTCGGGCGGCAGATACCCGGCTTCGCGATGGACGATGCGATCCTGACCGGCGTCGAGACGCGCACCTCCTCGCCGATCCGTGTCGTGCGCAACGCCGCGTTCGAAAGCCCGAATACGAAGGGTCTCTATCCCGCGGGCGAAGGCGCCGGTTTCGCCGGCGGCATCCTCTCGGCCGGCGTCGACGGCATCAAAGTCGCCGAAAGCATCGCGCGCACGATCGCGGGCTAAGCCACCACCGCGACCAGCGCCGGGCCGCCCGGATAGTCTTCGATGAACAGCAGCACGCGATAGCCGGACACCAGCACCGGCCTGCCATAGGCGTCGTGCACGAGCAGGCCTTCGCCGCTGGTGCGGTTGCGGGCGCTGTCGAAGGCGAAGACCGGAACGCTGCCGCGCTCCTCGGCCTGGAAGCGGTGGAACAGCTCCTCCGCCTTCTCCGGCGGCAGGCGGACGCAGCCGCCCGAGGCGCGGTTGCCGAGCAGCCGCGCATGCGCGTTGCCCGACGAATGCAGCGCGACCCCGGTCTGCTTGCCGTGGATGGTCGCGTTCAGGAACATCGCCCACGGCATGTGCGCGTGCCAGGTGCGCGAATAGTGCGAGACCTCGAAGCGGTCGGGATCGAGCTCGAACAAGCCGGCCGGCGTGGTGGTGAAATAGCGTTCGTGCTGCTCGCGCCCGGTCGAGACCGGGAAGCTCTGCTCGAAGACGAGGTTGTTGGCACCGTCCTTGTGGAACATGTAGAGGTGCTGCGCCAGCGAGCCGGACGCCGCCTTACTGACATAGAGATAGACGTCGAAATAAGGATAGAGCTCGGCCGGAATCTTCGAGCGCAGCCGCTCGGCGGCGTCGGCCTGCTGCGCCAGGCGCGGGTCCTGCACCGGCGGCTGCGCCGCCTGCAATTGCTGCTGCTCGCTCTGCCCCCCGAAGGCGAGATGCAGCGCGGCACTCGCCTGGTTCGACGCCAGCTGCAGCTTCTCGCCGAGGATTGCGGGACGAAAGCCGACCTGTACCGATTGCAGCGCCGGAAACGCGGTCAGCGCTCCCATCGCGGCCACGCCCAAGGCCGCGGCCCCTGCCAGTTCACGCAAACGCAGCATTTTCCCCACCCGCCGTTTGGGTAAGCCTAACAGAAAATTCCGTGCCGGCAGTCCCTTGACTCGCGGATTCGGGACCGCGCGGCGCGGCGGCCACAGGTCCTTCCGATGGAAGATTTCCGCCTATTGTAGGGGCAGCCCCCGCGAGTCTCCGATGCCGTTTCCGCCGCGCCGCCTGATCTGCCTGACCGAGGAGACGGTCGAGACGCTCTATCTGCTCGGCGAGCAGGACCGTATCGCCGGCGTCAGCGGTTACGCGGTACGCCCGCCGCAGGTGCGCAAGGAGAAACCGCGCGTCTCGGCATTCACGAGCGCGAACATTCCCAAGATTCTCAAGCTGGAACCCGACCTCGTATTGGCGTTCAGCGACCTGCAGGCCGGCATCCTCGCCGATCTCGCGCGCGCCGGCGTCGCGGTGCACCTGTTCAACCAGCGCGACATCGCCGGCATCTTCGCGATGATCCGCACTCTGGGCGGGTTGATCGGCGAAGCGGCCAAAGCGGAAGCATTGGCGGACAGGCTTGAGCGCCATATCGAACGCGTCGCGGCGCAAGCGAAAGGCTCACGGCCGCGCGTCTATTTCGAGGAATGGGACGAGCCGATGATCGCCGGGATCGGCTGGGTGTCGGAACTGATCGAGATCGCCGGCGGCACCGATTGTTTCGCGCATCTGCGCGCCGGCAAGTCCGCGAAGGAGCGCTTCGTGAGCTCCGCCGAGGTGATCGCTGCGAAGCCGGACGTGATCGTCGCGTCGTGGTGCGGCAAGAAGGTCGCCAAGGACAAGATCAAAGCGCGTCCCGGCTGGGATGCGATCCCGGCGGTCGCCAATGATCGCATCGTCGAGATCAAATCGCCGCTGATCCTGCAGCCGGGACCGGCGGCGCTGACCGATGGGCTCGCCGCCTTGCAGGCTGCGCTTCAGAACTGACGGAAGACGACGCAGACATGCGTCTTGTCGAGCAGCGCGAACTCGCGGGCGCCCCAGGGCTTGAGCGTCACCGTCTTGCCGTTGGGATGCAGCAGATCGGGACGCCGCGCGCTGATCTGCGCGTACCATTCATCGATGGCGTCGGTCTCGATCGCGATCTCGGGCCGATCCTTGGCGGCGAATTCTGGGCTCTCCATGATGTAGGCCTTGGCGCCGTCGCGCTCGACCACCGCCATGTTCTCGTCGCGGTAGCCGA
>CAYXMO010000421.1:0-3155 GCA_964465935.1 uncultured Rhizobium sp. | reverse complement strand
AGACGCGAGATCACCTTGCGCTCGCCGTCGCGGAAGGCGGGCTCGCCGTAGCGCTCGAAGATCTCGGAGATCGTGCACCCCGCCGCCGCCTCGATTTCGCCGTCGGCGTCCTTGAACGGCACGCCCAGCCGCGCCGCCAGGCGGCGGCCGATCGAGCTTTTGCCCGCGCCCATCATGCCCACCAGTGCTACCGACCGCCGCAATTTCATGGCACCCGCTTACACGCCCGTAAGGATCACTTCCAGCAGGTCTTGCGTTCCCGCCTGCAATTCCGCCACAAACCCCTAGGAGTCTCGCGTCATGCGCTCAAGAAACATGGAGTCGTCAGGGTGGACCTTGCGGATCGGGATCGGCGTCGCCGTTCTCGTGGTGCTGGGTGCCATCGGACTTGGCATCTACGGCGGACGGGTGCAGCCCGTCACCCATCCGGTCGAGCAGATCGTCCCGAATGACCGCCTTCCGAACTAGCATCGCACTGGCCGGGCTGCTGGCACTGGCGGGTGCCGCCTGGGCTCAAACCCAGCCGGCGCCACCGCAAGCCACGGGCGCCCCGACGCCGCTGGGCGCTCCCGCGGCGCCGGCGCCCGACGAGCCGCCGACGGCAGCTCCAGCCGAGTTCAAGCCGGGCATCCTGGGCAAGCCGGCGCAGTCTGGCATCGTCCAGGGCGATCTGGGCGTGGTCGACGGTCCGCCGGCCGGGACGCTGGACGATTCCACAGGCGGCTTCGGCCAATCGATGTGGGTCAACGCGCCGCGCGCCGAGGTCGAGGACCTGCTCGGCCGCGTGCCGCTGGTCAGTGCCGATCCCATCGTGCGCGGCCTGGCGCGCCGCCTGTTGCTCACGGTCTCGGATGCGCCCATCGGCCCCGCCAAGCGCGCCCTCGTTACCATCCGCATCGAGAAGCTGCTCCAGGGCGGCCTGATCGACGAAGCCGGCACCATCGCCGCCGCCTTCCACCTCGACAACGATCCCGACTTCGCCCGCGTCCAGGCCGAGGCGTTGCTCTATGCCGGCCGCGACAAGGATGTCTGCGGCGATCTCACCGCCACGCGCCTCACCGCGCCGGAGCCGTTCTGGCTCGAACTGCGCACCTTCTGTTTCGCGCTGAGCGGCGATAGTGCCTCCGCCGAACTCACCCAAGCCGTTCTCGACTCGCAAGCCAAGGACCCCGCCTTCGATCTGCTGTCGGCCGATGTGCGCACCGGCAAGAAGACCGCGCCCGGCGCCATCGAGCATCCGACAGCGCTTCACATCTATCTGTTGCGCAAGGCCGGCTTGCCGGTGACCAACGCGATCGCGTCAAAGCTCGGCACTGCCGCCAACCTCCTCGCCGCGCGCGACAGCCGCAACACGCCCGCCGACCGCCTCGCAGCGGCATCGCGCATCTCGGCGACCGGCGCGCTCAGCCCCGCTGAGTTGCTCGCCTTGATAAACACCCAGACGGTGCCCGCCGACCAGATCGCGCAAGCCCAGGCCATAGCGCCCAAGCTCATCTTCCTGCCGGCGCAATCGCTCTTGCATCGCGCCGCGAGCTTGGAAACGCGCCCCGCGGAGAAAGCCGCGCTGCTGCTCGCCGCCATGGCCGCGCCCGACCGCCTGTCGCTGACCGCCGTCCTGCACGCCAATATCCTCGCCTCGCTCAAGCCGGACGCCACCAGCCATCCGCTGCTCGCCCGCGCGCTCATCCTGGCCGGCAAAATCGACGCCGCCGCTGCGCTCTATCCGCCCGGCACGCCGGAAGATGCAGATCTCTCCACCTTCCGCGTGTTGATCGATCTCGCTGCGCCCAATGCGGCGCGCGATGCCGCGGCGCAGGCCGCCTATGCCTGGTTCGCGCGCAACGCCGTGCCGCAGAAGCAGCCGTCGCCGGCGGCGGCGCTGGCGCTCGGCTTGTCGGAGGTGTTGCGGCGTCCCTTGCCGCCCGATGCCCGCGCTCTGGCCGGCACGCTGCAAGGCATGCGCTGGGACGGCACCCGCCCGGCCCCCGACGCCGTCCGTAAGATGGTCGAAGCGGCCTCTGAGCCCGGCCGCAAGGGCGAGGCGATCCTGCGCCTGCTCGACGTCGTCGGCGCCGACGGCCCGGCGCGCGTCCCCGCCGACGTCGCCATCGAATGCGTGCGCGTTCTCTCGCAACTTGGTCTTACCACGGAAGCGCGCGCCTTGGCCGTCGAGGCGCTGGCGCTGACCCACGCGCCATGAAGGCGAGCGACGCCGGCCTGATCGAAGCCTTCCTCGACATGATGAGCGCCGAGCGCGGCGCCTCGATCAACACGCTGGCGGCCTACCGGCGCGACCTGCTCGACTTCGCCGCGGCGCGCGCCGGCAAGGGCGGCAGCGTCAAGTCCGCGACCCGCGACGACATCAAGGCGTATCTCGCGACGCTGTCGAAATCGGGCGCCGCCGGCTCGACCCAGGCGCGCCGGCTTTCGGCACTGCGCCAGTTCTTCGTTTTCCTTTATGGCGACGGCATCCGCAAGGACGATCCCACCAACGCCATCGACGCACCGCGCCGCGCCCGCCCGCTGCCCAAAATCCTCTCCAAGGACGACATGGAGGCGCTGATCGGTAAGGCGCGCGAGCAGGCGGCGGACAAGAGGGACCAAGAAAACGGCAACCGCGTTCCTAACGGCGAGGGCAGGCGGCTCTTGTGCATGGTCGAGATGCTTTACGCCTCAGGCCTGCGCGTCTCCGAGCTGGTGACGCTCCCCATCGGCGCTGCGCGCAACCGCGACGGTTTTCTTCTGGTGAAAGGCAAGGGTCAGAAGGAGCGCCTCGTGCCCCTCAACAAGCCGGCGCGCGCCGCGATGAAGGAATGGCTGGCCGTGCGCGACGACTTCCTGCCCAAGGGCGCGCGCCGCGCCCATGCCGAACGCTTCCTCTTTCCCTCGCGCGGCGCCGAAGGCCACATCACCCGCCGCCGCATGGGTCAGATGCTCAAAGACCTCGCCGGACAGGCCGGGCTCGATCCCGAGAAGCTCTCGCCGCACGTCCTGCGCCACGCCTTCGCGACGCATCTGGTGGAGGGCGGCGCCGATCTGCGCAGCGTCCAGACCATGCTCGGCCACGCCGACATCGCCACGACGCAGATCTACACCCACGTCGCCAAGGACCGTCTGACGCAGGTCGTCGAGGCTGCGCACCCGCTTTCGCGGCG
>CAYXMO010000420.1:0-3161 GCA_964465935.1 uncultured Rhizobium sp. | reverse complement strand
GGAATGTCGTAGATCGGCTTCTCGGGATAGAGCTCGGTGCACTGGCCGCCCGGGCGGTCGAGGATGTCGACGAGATGCGCTTTGAGGTCGAGCAGGCCGAGCTCGAACACCGCGAAAAGCCCGATGGGGCCGGCTCCGATGATGGCGACATCCGTCTCGATGGGCGTGCTCATAAGCTATTTCACAGTCCGATTTTGTATGAGTTGGGAAACCTGCCGCCGTCTTATGTAAAAATGGTCGGCGGGGCAACAGTTTCAAGACGCGCCGCAATCTGCCGCAGCGCACAATTGAAGCCAAGGGGCTAGGCTGACAGGGGTGCTAAGCAGTTGCCACACATGCAAAATCCCGCCGTTTCCGCCAAGAATTGCAAAGTCATGGCCGATGTCCGGCGCGAGATCGACCGGCTCGACCGCGCCCTTGTCGCGCTCCTGGCAGAGCGGCAGAGCTATATCGAGCGCGCGGCGCAGATCAAAACCACCCGCGCGGCGGTGCATGATCAGGCCCGCATCGACGATGTCGTCGCCAAAGTGCTCGTCGCGGCGAAGCAGAGCGGCTTAAGCCCGGCCATTGCCGAGCCGGTGTGGCGCACGCTGATCGAGCGCTGCATCGCGCACGAATTTCAAGCGTTCGACGCTCTGGCTCAGCCGGCCAGGTAAATCCGGATGAACGCCTGAACCGCGTCGGAGCGCGACTGGAGTTCGGCAATCGCGCCGGTGGCACAGACCTGGTCGTTCAGATCGATCGGCTCGCAGCGCGCCGCCGCGTCGCCCATCGCAAACGCGCCGATGCCGCGCGCCGCGCCCTTCAGCGTGTGCGTGACTTCCTTCCAGGACTTGGCGTCGCGCGCGTCCAGGATGCTGCGAAGCCGCGCCACCAGTTCCGTCGCCTGGACGTCGAACAGGCGCATGACTTCGGCGTTGATCGCCTTGTCGCCGCCGGTGTAGCGGGCGAGGTGATCCAGATCGATGACCTTGTTGACCGCGTCGCTCATGCGCTCAACTCTCGCTAGATTGACAGGCGATCATGCCCGAAATTGCTCAACACTCTGTTAAGGCCTTGGCGCGGGAGATCGACCCGCTGGCCGTCGAGTCCTGGCCGGCGCGCGAGACCCGGACGCTCGACGGCTGGCTGCTGCGATTCAGCGACGGCTACTCCTCGCGCTCCAACTCGGTCTCGGCCCTGGACTATGGCGGCGCGTCGCTGCCCGGCAGCGTCGCGCAGGTCGAAGACGCTTATCGGCGGCGCCGGCTGGCGCCGCAGTTCCAGATTTCGCCGGCAACTATGCCCGGCGGGTTGGAAGCGCTCCTGCTTGAGCGTGGCTACATCGCCAAGCCGCCGACCGCTTTGATGATCGGCGAAGCGCGTGCGCTGGCCGAGGCTGGCGCGGTGCGCCTGAACGCCGCCGCCGATGCCGATTTCATTCGGCTGACGCGCGAAGGCTCGCACTCGCCGGCCGATGGCGGCGAACGCCTCGCCACGTTGGCCCGCATCGCGCTGCCCAAGGCGTTTATAATTGCCGATGACGGTATCGATGCGGTTGCCTGCGGCGCCTCGGTCGCGACCGGCGACTGGGCCAGCGTCTATGTCATGCGCACGACGCCGGCGCATCGCGGGCGCGGCCATGGCCGGCGTGTGCTGAGTGCCATCGCGGCCTGGGCGCTGAGCCAAGGCGCGACGCGTTTGTATCTGCAGGTCGACGAAGCCAATGAGCCGGCGCGCAAGCTTTACGCGCGTGCCGGATTTCGCGATGGCTATCGCTATCTTCACTATCATCTGCCGGAGTCGCCAGGATGAAACACATCGCGCTTTTGTGGGCCGCGGTTCTCGCCGCATCTGCGGCGCATGCCGAAGAACGTTTCGCGCCTTTGGCCGCAGAGTCGATGACGCCGGAGCAAAAGGCCGTCGCCGACGCCATTATCGCCTCGCGCGGCAGCATGAACGGACCGTTCAATGCCTGGCTGCGCAATCCGGCGCTGGCCGACCGGCTGCAGAAAGTCGGCGAACAGATACGCTTTCACTCGTCGCTGCCGCCGGCGCTCAACGAATTCGCGATCCTGATCACGGCGCGCCACTGGACGGCGCAGTTCGAATGGTACGCGCACTATCCGCTGGCGATGAAGGCGGGGCTGGAGCCAGGGGTCGCCGCCGATCTCGCCAATGGCGAGCGCCCGGCACAGATGTCGGCGGACGAGACGGCGATCTACGATTTCTCCATGGCGCTGCATGCGCTTGGCACCGTCGACGACGCGGCTTACAACGCCGTGCTGTCTCGCTTCGGCGAGAAAGGCGTGATCGATCTGGTCGCGGTCAACGGCTATTACGACCTCGTCTCGATGACGCTGAACGTGGCGCGGGTCGGGCTTCCCGCCGGCCAGCCCCTGCCGCTCAAGCCCCTCGACGACTGACTCGCGGGCTTAAGTTTACCCCGCTTACATTCGCCAGCCGGCGCTCCAGAATAACCACAGTTTTGCGCTGTAGCTCTCGCTTGGCGAGTCAATCGATGGTTAAAGTGCGGTTGCATAAGCGCAATTCACCCGAGGGAACGATGGCCACACCCGGATCGGACCGCAGCCAGCCCGTGCTGCTCCAGACGGCCGAGCCGCTCAGCGAAGCCGAGGCGCGCGCCGCCCGCCGTCCCGAACCGAAATTCGGCATCGCTGCCGTGGTCTTCGCGATCGTGCTGTCGGCGTTCTGGATCGGCGCCACCGGTGCCTTCCTGTGGGGCTATCTGCAGCCCAAGGGTCTGGTAGGGCTCGACGCACAGGCGATCGCGCTCTTCGTCGCCGCGACCTTCCTGCCGCCGCTGCTGTTCGTCGCCGCGGCCTGGGCGATGGCGCGGGCGCAGCAGATGGCCGTTGCGTCGCGGACGCTGGCCGATGCCACCGACCGGCTGTTCGCGGCCGACGAAACCGCTTCGCGCACCGCCGCGCGGCTCGGCCGTGCCGTGCGCCGCGAGCTCGATGCCTTGAACGCCGGCCTCGACGGTGCCTTCGCGCGGCTGCGCGCGCTGGAGACCGTGCTTGAGAACCAGATCGCGGCGCTCGACGAAGCCGGCGCCCGCGCCGATGTGCGCGGCGAAGCCGTCGCGGCACGCCTCACGGCGGAGCGCGAGCGCATCGAAGCGGTGGCGGGCTCGCTCAGCGACGCCGCCGCCCGCGCTG
>CAYXMO010000419.1:0-3196 GCA_964465935.1 uncultured Rhizobium sp. | reverse complement strand
CACGTTCAGCGCAGGCATCCTTCGAGGCTCGCTGCGCTCGCACCTCAGGATGACGTGTAAGTGGGTTCAATTTGATTGAAACGAACCCGCGCCTAATGCGCGACATGCCGCGGCGTGCGCGGCTGCTTGCCCATCCGCTTGGGCGCGCGCATGTGGCCTTCATGGCCCTTTTCTTCGTGGAACAGGCCGATGAGCTGCTCGGTCATCGCACCGCCGAGCTGCTCGGCATCGACGATGGTCACCGCCTTGCGGTAATAGCGCGTCACGTCGTGGCCGATGCCGATGGCGGTGAGCTCGACCGAAGACTTCTCCTCGATCTCCTCGATCACCCGGCGCAGGTGGCGCTCCAGATAGTTGCCGGCGTTGACCGACAGCGTTGAATCGTCGACCGGCGCGCCGTCCGAGATGACCATCAGGATCTTGCGCTGCTCGGGCCGTCCGACGATGCGGTTGTGGGCCCACATCAGGGCCTCGCCGTCGATGTTCTCCTTCAGCAGGCCTTCGCGCATCATCAGGCCCAGATTCTTGCGCGCCCGCCGCCACGGCTCGTCGGCCGCCTTGTAGACGATGTGGCGCAGATCGTTGAGGCGCCCGGGATGCGGCGGCTTGCCGTCGGCAATCCACTTCTCGCGGCTTTGCCCGCCCTTCCAGGCCCGCGTCGTGAAGCCGAGGATTTCGGTTTTCACTGCGCAACGCTCCAGCGTGCGCGCCAGGATATCGGCGCACATCGCCGCCACCATGATGGGGCGGCCACGCATCGATCCGGAATTGTCGAGCAGCAGCGTCACGCAGGTATCGCGGAAGGTCATGTCCTTCTCGCGCTTGAACGAGAGCGGATACATCGGATCGATGATGATGCGGGGCAGGCGCGAGGTATCGAGCATGCCTTCCTCGATGTCGAACTCCCAGGTGCGGTTCTGCTGCGCCATCAGCAGGCGCTGCAGCTTGTTGGCTAGGCGCGAGACCACACCCGACATCGCCGAGAGCTGCTGGTCGAGGAAGCTGCGCAGCCGGCCCAGTTCCTCGGCGTCGCACAATTCGTCGGCGTGCACTTCCTCGTCGAACTGCAGGGTGTGGACCTTGTAGCCCCAGTCGTCGGCGTGGCTGAAGGGCTGCTCGGGGCGCTGCGGCTTGGCGCCGTCTTCCGGCTCGGCGGCGTCCGACATCTCGTCGGTCTGTTCGGCGCGCATCTCGGCGGAGGAATCTTCGCTCTCCTCGCCGTCCGATTCCTGCATGTCGGCTTCGGCGGTCTCGGACTGGCCTTCCGAATCCTGATCTTCGCCTTCCTGGCTCTGGTCGTCGGATTCCTCGCCCTCGGCGGAATCGTCGGAGCCTTCGTCGGCGTCCATCTCGTCCGAGAGCTTGAGGTCGCGCAGGATGGTGCGCGTCAGCTTGGCGAACGACGCCTGGTCGCGGATGTTGGCGGCGAGTTTGTCGAGGTCCTTGCCGGCATGCTCCTCGATGAAGGGCCGCCACAGATCGACGGCGTATTTCACCGATTCCGGCGGCGCCTGGCCGGTCAGCTTCTCGCGCACCATCAGGCCGAGCACTTCGGCGATCGGCGCGTCGGCCTTGACCCGCGCCTTGGTCAAGCCGCGCTGGACCATGCGCTGTTCGAGCCCGGCGGTCAGGTTGTGCGCCACGCCCTTCATCGCGTTGGAACCGATCGCTTCGACGCGCGCCTGCTCGGCGGATTCGAACACCGCCGCGGCGTCGGCCGATTGCGGCCGGTACTGGTCGTGGACCTTGTCCTCGTGATGCGCCCGGCGCAGGGCATAGGCGTCGCCGGCGCCGCGCACGATCGCGACTTCGTTCGGCGGCAGGTTGCGCGAGGGCAGGGGCAGGCGCGCTTTGAGCCCGCGTAGCGCCGGCGGCTCGGCGCTGAACGTGACCTCCATCTCCGGCTCGCCCGACAGCGCGCGCACGGCGGTGCCGACCGCGCGCTTGAAGGGTTCGGAAGGGTTCTCAGGCTTCGCCACGGTTCACCCGCGTGAGGATCAGGTCACCAGCACCTTGGCAGCGCTCTCCGGCAAATCCTCGCCGAAGCAGCGCTGGTAGAACTCCGCCACGCTGGCGCGTTCGAGCTCGTCGCACTTGTTCAGGAAGGTGAGCCGGAAGGCGAAACCGACGTCCTGGAAGATCTCGGCGTTCTCCGCCCAGGTGATCACGGTGCGTGGGCTCATCACCGTCGACAGATCGCCGTTGATGAAGGCGTTGCGCGTCATGTCGGCGACGCGGACCATGGCGGCGATCTGCTTCTTCTTCTCCGGCGTCGCGGCGTAGGACGGCACCTTGGCGAGCACGATGTTCACCTCGGCGTCGTGATGCAGATAATTGAGCGTCGTCACGATGCTCCAGCGGTCCATCTGGCCCTGGTTGATCTGTTGGGTGCCGTGATAGAGGCCGGTGGTGTCGCCCAGGCCGATCGTGTTGGTGGTCGAGAACAGGCGGAACGCCGGATGCGGTCGGATCACCTTGTTCTGGTCGAGCAGCGTCAGCTTGCCGGCGACCTCCAGCACGCGCTGGATCACGAACATCACGTCGGGGCGGCCGGCGTCGTATTCGTCGAACACCAGCGCCACCGGGTGCTGCAGGCACCAGGGCAGGAGGCCCTCGCGGAACTCGGTCACCTGCTTGCCATCCTTGAGGACGATGGCGTCCTTGCCGATCAAATCGATGCGGCTGATATGGCTGTCGAGGTTGATGCGGATGCACGGCCAGTTGAGGCGCGACGCCACCTGCTCGATATGGGTCGACTTGCCGGTGCCGTGATAGCCCTGGATCATGACGCGGCGATTGAAGGCGAAGCCGGCGAGAATCGCCAGCGTCGTCTCGCGGTCGAAGCGATAGGCCGGATCGCGGTCCGGCACGTGGCTGGTGGCCTCCTTGAACGCCGGCACCTTCATCTTGGTCTCGATGCCGAAGAGCTCCGCCGCGTTGACGGTGGTGTCGGGCTTCAACGAAGGATCGAGGTCACGCTGCTCAGTCGTCATGATTTGCTGTCCGGCTCTTACGCTTCTGTGCGGGGTGACCGCCGGATGAGGGAAGGGCGCCTTGAAGGAGACGCTTCCTAGGTCAGGCCCGAAGCGCGCAACACGCCATAGGCTTTGATAACCTGCTTCAGTCGCTCCTCGGCGCCCCGATCGCCGCCGTTCGCGTCGGGATGAAACCGCTTCACAAGTTCCTTATACCGCGC
>CAYXMO010000418.1:0-3202 GCA_964465935.1 uncultured Rhizobium sp. | reverse complement strand
GCCGGGCCGAAAGGCAGGAACAGGTTGGCGGCGAAAAAAGGCCGCCGATACTAACCTCGGCACCGCGCAGCGTAAAGGTGTGCACGAAATCGCGCTCCGCAAGACTCTGCTTTCAATCCGCCCGCAACTCCGCATGATCGAACGGAATGGCCAACGACCTACTTTCGGCGAACGACTGGCACATGCTGCCCGCTTTGGTGCCGGCACCGGGCGGCGCGATCATCTGCGCCGCCGACGGCACGTGCCGGCGCATCGGCAATGAAGAGGCGCGCAGGCTCTTCCGCAGCGGCGATGTTCTCATCGCCCATGCCGCGTTCATCTCCGGCCGCTTGAAAGTGCCGCCGGCGCGTGCCTTGTTCGATGTGCTCGAACTCTTTGCCTTCGTGCGGCCGGCACAGCCCTTCGTTCCGAGTGCACTCGGTCTGGCGCGGGCGCTCGGCCTCTTACCGCCGCAGTCGCAGGAAGAGTCGGCGCGCGCTTTGCGCGAAGCCGCCGCGACGCTCATGGCGCAACTCGCCGAGATGCCCGAAAGCGCCCGCATGGTGCCGCGGGCGCTGGCCGCGACGCTCGATCGCGCGGGCTGGCGCTGGGCGCCGGCAATCAGCGCGGTGCTCGGCGAGCCGGAAACGACGCGATCGCCGCTGGCCGGATTCGAGGCCTGGCGCGGCCTACCCGAATGGGAAGACAGCCAGGCGCCGGACAAGCCGGGCTCGCTCGCCATTTCGCCGGACGACGCGCGCATCCGGCTGGCGCAACTGGTCGCGACATCGGGCGAGCAGAGAGCCGAGCAGGCGGCCTATAGCGACGCGGCATCCTACGCGTTTGCGGCACGCGATGAGGCGGGTGCACCGCGCGTGGCATTGCTCGAAGCCGGCACCGGCATCGGCAAGACGCTTGGCTATCTCGCGCCGGCGAGTCTCTGGGCCGAGAAGAACGGCCCCGGGCTTTGGATCTCGACCTACACGCGCAACCTGCAGCGCCAGATCGTGCAGGAAATCGCCCATCTCTATCCCGATCCGACCGAGCGCGACGAGAAGGCCGTCGTGCGCAAAGGCCGCGAGAACTATCTCTGCGTTCTGAACTTCGAGGAAGCTGCCAAGCGCAGCGCGCTGGCGCCCGGTCAGCGCACGGTCGCGCTCGGCCTGATTGCGCGCTGGATCGCGGCGACGGCGGACGGCGATGTTTCCGGCGCCGGCTTTCCGGCTTTTCTCGGCGCCTCGCTCGCCTTGCGCGAAGTCACCGACCGGCGCGGCGAATGCATCTATGCCGCCTGCCCGCACTATCGCGTCTGCTTCATCGAACGCGCCATCCGTCGCGCCCGCCACGCGCCGATCGTCGTCGCCAACCACGCGCTCGTCATCGCGCAGGCCTCGCAGGACTGGATGGCTGTGGACGAGACCACCGATGCGCCGCCCGAGCGTCGCGTGCGCTATGTCTTCGATGAAGGCCATCATCTCTTCGACGCGGCCGACTCCGGATTTTCTCCTCTGCTGTCCGGCACCGAAATGGCGGATCTGCGGCGCTGGATCCGCGGGCCGGAAGGTCGCGCGCGGAGCCGCATGCGCGGCCTCATGGAACGCCTGCGCGATCTGACGCTCGACGATCCGAAAGCCGGGCAGGCGCTCGATGATTGCATATCCGCCGCGGGCGTGCTTTCCGGCGAAGGCTGGATGTCGCGCCTGCATGGCGGCGGGCCGCGCGGACCTGGCGAAGTGTTTCTCGCGTCGGCTTATCAGCATGTCCGCGCCCGCAGCGACGACCGCGATGCATTCTACTCGCTCGAGGCCGATACCGAGCAACTCGGCGAAGACATTCTGATTGCGGCGCGTGAGCTCGCGATCGGACTGAAGAAACTCAGCACGCCGCTCGTGGCGCTCGCCGCGCTGTTGCGCAAGCAGATGGACGCCAAGAGCGAGGAACTCGAGAGCTACAGCCGGGCGCGGATAGAGGCGGCGGCGCGCGGGTTGATCTGGCGCGGCCGCTTCGTCATCCCGACCTGGATCCAGATGCTGGACAGTCTCGAAGGCGCGCGCGATGCCGATTTCGTCGACTGGTTCGAGATTGCGCGCGACGACGGCCGCGACGTCGATGTCGGGCTCGAACGACACTGGGTCGATCCGACAATTCCCTTGGCACGCGATGTGCTCGCGCCGGCGCACGGCGCCCTGATCACCTCGGCGACATTGCGCGACATTGCCGAGGGGGCCGACGACTGGGCGAGCGCAGAGGTCAGGACAGGCGCCGGCCATCTGCCGCAACCGGCCAAGCGCGCGAGCTTCGGCTCGCCCTTCCGCTATGCCGAGCAATCGCGCGTCTTCGTGGTGAAGGACGTGAACCGGCGCGACGTCGAGCAGGTGGCGGCGGCATTCCGCGAACTCTTTCTCGCGAGCGGCGGCGGCGCTCTCGGCCTCTTCACCGCGGTGCGTACTTTGCGCGCCGTCGAACAACGCATCGCCGCGCCGCTCAACGAGGCCGGCGTGACGCTCTACGCGCAGCATGTCGACAAGCTCGACACGGGCGCCCTCGTCGATCTTTTCCGCGCCGAGGAGAACGCCTGCCTGCTCGGCACCGATGCCTTGCGCGACGGCGTCGACGTGCCGGGGCGCTCGCTGCGCCTCGTCGTGTTCGACAAGGTTCCCTGGCCGAAGCCGACCATCCTGCACAAGGCGCGCCGCGCACGCTTCGGCAAAGGCTACGACGATCTCATCACGCGCTTTCGCCTGAAGCAGGCGTTCGGTCGGCTGATTCGCGGCGCCGGCGACATGGGCGCCTTCGTCATCCTCGAAGGTGCGACGCCAACGCGACTTTTGAGCGCGTTTCCCGCCGAAGCGCCGGTCAAGCGCTGCGGCCTCGCCGAGGCGATCCAAGATATCCGTGGGTTTCTTGGCGACGCCAAGTGACCACGCGGCGTGGCGCTTCTATAAGAGGACATGTCACAAGCAGACCCCTACCTGTTCGACGCGGCGACAGAGAGCGACACTTACTACGGCCGCTACTCAACGGGCATCCTGCCGAGCCATGTGCTGCGGCGCCTGATCAGGGCGCGGCGCGAAATCCTGGCGACCGACGACATCGAGGATTCGCAGATCCAGCCGGCCAGCATCGACTTGAGGTTGGGCGCGGTGGCCTGGCGCGTGCGGGCGAGTTTTCTTCCCGGCCCCAACGCGACGGTGCAGGACCGCTTGGCATCGGTCTTCATGCA
>CAYXMO010000417.1:0-3202 GCA_964465935.1 uncultured Rhizobium sp. | reverse complement strand
GGCTGAAGAATTCGCCGGCGTGATAGAAGATCACCTCGTCGAAATCGTCGTTGGAGTGGAAGAACGGCACTTTCAGCGCGCCGGGATCGCTCTCGATCGGCCGCGGCACGAAGGTGCAGACCACGAAACGGTCGGCGACGAAGGTCGAGTGCACGCTCGGCGGGATGTGATAGCGGTGGCTCATCACCGGGCGGATGTCGCGCCAGTTGAGCTTCAGCGCGGTCAGGTTGCCCTTCCAGCCGACGGCGTCGAGCGGATTGAACGGATAGGTGATCGTAGAGTGCTGGCCGCGGTGCTTGACGCCGACCTTCCACTCGCCGCCGCGTTGCGCCTTGAAGGCGGCGTCGAGCTTGGGCGTTTCCAGCGCCGCCGGATCGAAGAAGGCGTGCGGCCCCAGGATGCCGCGCTCGGGCAGCTTGTAGCTGCCGTTCGTCGCTTCGATGCGGAGGACGATGGTCGGCGCCGACGGCTCGAACCGCCACATCGTGCCGCGCGGCAACAGGATGTAGTCGCCATCGCGATAGGGCAGGTGGCCGAAGTCGCAGAACAGATCGCCGGCGCCCTCGTGGACGAAGAGCAGCAGGTCGCCGTCGGAATTGCGCGCCAGCGCCGGCATCGCTGCGCCGCAGTTCCAGATATCGATCTTGCAGGCGGCGTTGGCGAGCAGCGGCACCGGCTTGTAGGGCTCGTTGGCATTGCTGAGCGCACCGGTGGCGTCGAAAGCGCGCGGGCGCAAGGGGCCTTCGAACGCGCTCCAGCCGGTCGGCGGGTGCTTGTGATAGATGTGGGTCGCCGGGCCGAAAAAGCCGTCGCGCCCGATCTCGCGCTCATAGGTGCCGGCCGGCAGGTCGGCATGCGCCTGCTTGGAGGTCTCGCCTTCGCGCAAAGGGAATTCGATCCAGTTCTTGCTCATACCGTGGTGTCCTTGAGCACACCGCGCTTGATCTGGTCGGCTTCGATGCTTTCGAACAGCGCCTTGAAATTGCCTTCGCCGAAGCCCTGATTGCCCTTGCGCTGGATCAGCTCGAAGAAGATCGGGCCGATGGCGTTCTGGGTGAAGATCTGCAGCAACAGGCCGGTGTCGTCGTCGACGGCGCCATCCATCAGGATGCGGTCGCGCTTGAGGCGCGGCACGTCCTCGCCGTGGCCCTGAATGCGGTTGTCGAGGCGCTCGTAATAGGTGTCGGGCGTGTCCTGGAACGCGACATGGGTCTTCTGCAGCGCCTCGACCGATTCGTAGATGTTGGCGGTGCCCAGCGCGATGTGCTGGATGCCTTCGCCGTGATAGGCGTCGAGATATTCGGCGATCTGCGATTTGTCGTCGGAGCTTTCGTTGATCGGGATGCGGATAGCGCCGTCGGGACTCGTCATCGCACGCGATTTGAGACCGGTCAGCTTGCCCTCGATGTCGAAATAGCGGATTTCGCGGAAGTTGAAGAACTTCTCGTAGAACCCGGCCCACTGGTCCATGTTGCCGCGAAACACGTTGTGGGTGACGTGGTCGATCTCGGTCAGGCCGGCGCCCGCATGTTCCCAGCCAAGCTTGGCATCGGTCGGGTTGAAATCGACGTCGTAGATCGTGCGCTCGCCATAGCGGTCGACGAGATAGATCACGCTGCCGCCGATGCCTTCGATCGCCGGGATGTTGAGCTCCATCGGGCCGACCGTGTTGTGGAACGGCTTGGCGCCGAGCACGACCAGCTTGGCATAGGCCTTGGCGGCGTCCTTGACGCGGAACGCCATGGCACAGGCGCTCGGCCCATGCGCCTTGGCGAAGCGCGAGCCGTGGCTGTCCGGTTCGGCATTGACGATGAAGTTGACATTGCCCTGGCGGAACAGCGTCACGTCCTTGGAGCGGTGCCTGGCGACGGCGCGAAAGCCCATGCGTTCGAACAGCGCGTAGAGCTGGGTCACGTCGGGAGCGGTGTATTCGACGAACTCGAAGCCGTCGGTCCCCATCGGGTTGTCCCACAGGCTGGCCATACGGCCTCCATGATTCTGATCGCCCGGCCAATATAGTTTCATTTGAAACTAATTGCCATAGCGCGCTTCAGCGCGCGTGTCCGATCGAAGTCGCTACATCTGCATGGGTGGCATGAGGCCGAGGAACCCGACGATGAGCAGAATCAGCACGGCGCATGACAGTTCCGCGATGACCGTCAGCGGGATGGTCTCGCTGGCCTCCTTGTCGCCGCGCTCCAGCGCCGGCAGGACGCCGAAGCGGTTGGTCAGCGCCAGCGCCACCATCGCCCCTGCGAGCACGACCTTGACCGCGAGCCAGGTCACATAGGTCCCAGACCAGCGCATGCCGGGCTGGCCCAGGATGAAGAAGCAGTTGGCGGTCCCGGCCGCGACCAGCAGCGCCACGGACAGCGCGCCGCAGCGCGAGAAACGGCGCAGCAGGGCGATCAGGCGGGCGCCGTCGCGCGGGATCGCCAGCACTTCGCGCGCCAGCACAGCCAGGCCGCCGACCCAGAACCCGGCGGTGACCAGGTGCAGCGCGTCGGCGCCGGCGCGCAGATATTCGCTGCGCGGCGGACCCGAAGCGGCGGCATGGCTGGTCAGTCCCAGAAGCGCCAGCGCCGCGCCGGCGGCCGCGGCTTTGAGGCCGAGGGCACCCTCGCCCAGAGACATCAGAAAAAGGCCGACAAGCAGCAGCAGGCGCAGGAAGAATATCTGGCCGTAGAACGTCGCCAGCAGAACGGTGGAGACCGCTTGCGGGTCGAGCGCCGCCGCCGGGTCGCCGGTCATCTCCGCGGTCACCAGGCATAGGATGAGGATCGCGGTGACCAGCGCGGTCAGCGCCGCCGCCGCCAGCGGCTTGCGCCAGGGTCCGGGCGCGGCGATCCCGCCTGCCTGCAGCAACAGCGCGCAGGCGCCGAACACCGTCATCAGGCTCGCGAAATGCGCGGCACGGACGAGGGCGAACAGCGCCGTCACGGCACCACCAGGAAGTTGTACTTGCCTTGGGTGCGGTGGGTGTCGACCGACACGGCATGCCAGGTGACGCGGTAGCGCCCTGGCGGCAGCGGCTTGAGGGCCAAATCCATCTCCGTGCCGTTCACGACGCTCGCGGGACCGGCGCTCATGTCGGCGCCGGCCATGTCGGTGACGGCGATGCCGCTGAACGCCGGCTCCAGCGCTTCGCTGAAATGCAGTTCGATCCGGGCCGGCGCGCGCAGGTTCTCGCCCGCCGCCGGCG
>CAYXMO010000416.1:0-3207 GCA_964465935.1 uncultured Rhizobium sp. | reverse complement strand
CGCCGTCGTAGCCGCGGCCGCGATAGTCGCGGTCGTCGCCGCGATAGCGGTCGTCATAGCCGCGGTCGCGGTCGTAATAGCGTTCGCGCTCGCGGTCACGGTAGTAACGGTCGCGATCGCGGTCGTGCGCGCTCTCCGCCGCGATGATGCCGAGCGCGAGAATGCCCAGGCCGACGCCGAGCGCGGCGCCGTCGCCGCCATGATAGTGGCGATAGCCGCCGCCATGGCCGCCCCAGCCGCGCGCCTCGGCGGCGGTGGTTCCCAGCAAGGTGAGCGCGAGCGCGGCGCAGATGATCCGTTTCATTCCATCGATCCTTCGATCAGCTTTCGCGAGGGACCATGACGGTTCCAACATGAACGCAAGCTGAACCGATTTTCAGACTCCCAAAACGCAAAACGCATCCTGCCCGGGCGGGCAGGATGCGTTTTTGAACGCAGCGGGATGGGCCGAACGCTTACGGGTTCAGGTTCCAGACGTAGACCGGGCTGCCGTTGGAGTGGAAGGTCTCGAACTCGGCCGGCTCGCCTTCGGGGCAGGTCGTGTCTTCCGACGCGGTGTAGAAATCGTAGGGACCCGGATATTCGACGCATTGCTTGATGTCAGTGCCCCAGGACTGGTCGCTGTCGCCCTTCACTTCGGCGCGGGCGTAGAAGGTGCGGTTGGTGGTCTTGAAGATGTCTTCGCAGCCGCCGGCGCGCACGCGGGTCCAGCCCTTGTTGCGCCAATCCGAGCCGCCGATCGGAATGAAGCTCGACGCCACCAGCACGGTGTCGTCGGTGTGGTTGCAGGCGCGCAGCGTGATCACGTTGCCGCCGCGGGCTTGCGCCGGCGACGTCAGCGTCACGGCGGCGAGACCCGCCAGGCCGAGGGCAACCGCGGCGCTGAATTTGAGAGACTTCAAAAGCATGGGTAACCCCCTTGAATTGGCCCTGCCGGAGTCGAGTCCCGGATCAGGTAACAAAAAGTTTAGATCAACGACGTGCCCGACGCTAGGTGCCGTTTGGGGCTGCATTGGGGCGGATTCTGGGAGCGGCGGCGGTTTCCCGTTCAGCTTCGCGGGCGCTGTGATCGACTGCGGGACGGCGCTCGCCCCCTTGAGCGCCAAGGCGAATCAGTTGGGCGGATTGTTGGCTTCGAGGAAGGCGACGATCTTCTCCAGCATCAGCCGCCGCGTCGTGCTGCGCGACAGCCAGTGATCTTCGCCGGACAGCGAGTAGAAGGTCACCGGCTTCTTCAGCTTGTAGAGCGCATCGCTCATCAGGCTGCTCTGCTCGAACGGCACCACCGTGTCGTCGCTGCCATGCATCAGCAGGATCGGGATGTCGGCGTCGGCGGCATGCGCCAGCGGCGAAATCCGGTCGAGCGCCGGATCGCGATAATCCGTGGCGCCGAGGAAGCGCTCGATATAGCGCAAGCCGCGGTCGTCGGCCGAGCCGACATAGGGCCGGCCCATCATCCGCGCCGGATCCGAAACGCCGGAAACCGAAACCGCGCAGCGATAGACGCCGCGATCCAGCGTCGCGCCGGCGAGCGCGGCATAGCCGCCATAGCTGGCGCCGACGATGCAGACGCGCTTGGGATCGACGATCCCCTGGGCGGCGAGGGCGCGCACGCCGTCCGACAGGTCGGTCTGCATCTTGCGTCCCCATTGGCCGAAGCCGGCGGCGAGATGGGCCCAGCCGAACCCGTCCGAGCCGCGGAACTGCGGCTGCAGCACGGCATAGCCGCGCGACGCCATCGCCTGGGCCCACCAGTCGAAGCCCGGCATGTCGCGCGCCGCCGGCCCGCCATGAGGAAAGACGATCAGCGGCAGCGCCGACGCCGGCTTGCCGGCCGGCAGCGTGAGGAAGGCCGGAATCTGAAAGCCGTCGGCGGCGCTGTAGTGGATCGTCTTGACCGGCGCGATATCGGAGGGCGCGATTGCGGAATAGGCCGGGCCCAAGGGTTCCACCGCGCCGGTGGCCAGATCGACGAGCCGGTAGGCCGAGCCGTCGCGCGCGCCGTCGACCAGCACGACGATGCGCTTGCGGTCGGCGCTCCAGGACTGGAACTGCACGTCCTCGCCGGGAAAGAGCTTCACGGCTGCGTCGAACGCCGCCTGGTCGGCGGGCGCGAAGAAGACGTAGTCGAGATGTTCGCCGATGCCGACGCCGCCGATCACGCGATGCGTCGCCGGATCGGCGATGGTCTGCGACAGCGCGAAGACCGGTGGCAGCGGCGCGCCCCAGCTGCCGTCGGCGACGGCCAGCGGCTTGAGCACCGGCTCGCCGTTCTGTACCGAGCGCACCAGGATCGACTTGCCGTCCGCCGCCCAGCCGACGATCTGCGGCGTCTCGATCGTGGCGTCGACGCCGTAAGCCTCGACCCAGTCGCCGCCGCGGCGCAGCAGCAGACTCCAGCGTTGCTTGTCTTCGATGTAATCGGTGCGCGCGACCACGGCGCCGGCATCGTCGACGACATAGCCGGTGGTGCTCTTGCTGCCGAGTTCGAGCTGGGTCGGAATGCCGGTATCGGGATCGACCTGGTACATCGTCAACACCAGGCGCAGGCCGGAGCGCGCCAGGCCGGGAACGAAAAGCAGGGTGCGGCCGCCGATGCGGCGCGCCTCGGTATCGCCGGCGACGATGTGCAGGGCGCGCGAAGTGTCTTTCAGCAGATCGGTGAACTTTCCCGTCGCCACGCTGTAGCTCAGCGTGACCGAGAGCTCCAGAAGGCCGTAAGCCCAGTTGGTCTGCTGCGCGTTCGACACCGTGATCAGGAGCTTGTCGTCGTCGGCCCAGACGAGGCCGCGAATCTTGGAGGCGCCCGGCGCGATGGTGGTGATCAGATGGCGGCCGTCGACCGCCTCGATGGTGATGATGCGCTGGCCGTTCTCGCCCTTCACATAGGCCAGCCGCTTGCCGTCGGGCGACAGCGCGAAATCGGAGAGCGACGGCAGATTGCCATAGGCGTCGAGCGGCGCGGCGGCGGCCGGAACCGCGCCGAGCAAAAGAACAATCGCCAAGCCAAGCCAACGCATGACGCGCACCCGGCGCCGCGAACGGCGCTCGATTCCCCCAAGAGCCTGGGCGTCTTATGCCGATGCCGGCGGCGGGCCGTAAAGAGGCCCAATATGGTTACTCGCTGTGTTGCGCCACCAGACGGTCGTCGGCGGAATCGTCCGCCGGCGGCGCGCCGCCATGCGAGGTGCGGCCGCCGGGCACCTG
>CAYXMO010000415.1:1839-3216 GCA_964465935.1 uncultured Rhizobium sp. | reverse complement strand
CCCGGCTTCCTCACCGCCAGCACGCCCGACGGCGACAACGCCCGCATCGTGTCCTTCGCCAACGGCACGACGGCGAAAGAGACGCTGGTGACCAGCGACCCTGGCGCGCGCCGCCTCGTCTATTTCGTCAGCGGCGAGCGCATCGCCCATCACAATGCCAGCGCCGAAATCCTTCCCGACGGCGCCCGGCGCTGCCGCTTCGTGTGGACCACCGATGTCCTGCCCGACGCGCTGGCGCCCTATGTCGGCGCGCAGATGAGCGAAGGCGCCAAGGCGATGAAGGCGGCGCTGGAACGCGGCTGACGCGCCGGCCGCCGCCTGCTAGGGTGGAACCGGCAGGTGGAGGGGCAAGGCATGCGGCGCACCAATTGGCGGCTCGTCATCGTGGGCGGGGTTCTGATCGTTCTGGCGATCGGTTTCTTCCTCGTCATGCTGGGCATGGCGTCCAAGTCGAACGACCCCGTGACCTTGATGCGCACGGTCGGGCAGGTCAGCGGCGCCGTCGGCGGCATCAGCCTGGTGATGATCGTCATCGGCCTGATCGGCAAGAAAACCTAGCGGCGCGGAACCACTTGGCCGCTCGCCTGTTCCCTCAGCTGCAAACAGCGGGGAACACCCATGGACCTTTTGGCCGCTTTCTCGACCGCCAAGCGCAGCATGGCGAAGACGCCTTCGCCCAAGGGCAGCGTGCGCCCCGGCGACATGGATATCCTCGCCAAGCTCAAGCAGGAGCATGAGGAAGTCGCCGCCCTGCTCAAGACGCTGGTCGACAGCGGCAAGGGCGCCGAGCGCAAGGCCCTGGTGAAGAAGATCAGGAAGGCGCTGGTGCCGCACCTGCGCGCCGAGGAGAAGGTCGTCTACGACGCCATCGTCGCGCTCAAGGACAAGGACGCCAAGATCGACGGCAATGAGGGTTATGTCGAGCACCATCTGGGCGACAAGGTCCTTGGCGACCTCGTCAAGATGACGAACGCGATGTCGCCGGAATTCTCCGCCACCGCCAAGGTGCTCAAGGAACTCGTCGCGCACCACGTCAAGGAAGAAGAAGACGCGGTGTGGTCCGACCTGCGCAGGAATTTCGATGCCGACGCCCGCATCGCGATGAACCGCGCCTTCGAGGCGGCCAAGAAGAAGGTCAAGGTCTGATGCGCTCGGGATGCCTGTGGCTGCTCGGGGTGCCGATCCCGATCATCATCCTGCTCTGGCTCCTGACCGGGCATTTGTAGGGCGCCGAAAGGCGCATTTACCCCCTCCCTCCGCCAACGCGGGGAGTGTAGCCTCTGTCCGGACTCGCGCCGGGTGATAAGCGCGGGCGTCCATCAGGGGGTCTTCATGATGTCGTGTCGCCATGCCGGTCTTGCGGCGCTTCTGGTTCTG
>CAYXMO010000415.1:0-1739 GCA_964465935.1 uncultured Rhizobium sp. | reverse complement strand
GCCTGGGAGTTCCGCACCAACACCGTGCGCGGCCTCGAAAGCACGCCGATCGTCTCCGACGGCATCATGTTCGTCACCGGCTCGTGGTCGAAAGTGTGGGCGCTCGACGCCAAGACCGGCCGCCAGATCTGGTTCTTCGATCCCGAGGTCCCCGGCAAATGGGGCCGCTATGCCTGCTGCGACGTCGTCAACCGCGGCGTCGCGGTGTGGAAGGGCGCGGTCTATGTCGGCACGCTCGACGGCCGCCTGATCAAGCTCGACGCCAAGACCGGCAAGCCGGTCTGGGACATCAACACCATCGACCGCAACCGCCCCTACACCATCACCGGCGCGCCGCGCATCGTCAAAGGCATGGTGCTGATCGGCAATGGCGGCGCCGAATACGGCGTGCGCGGCTATCTCACCGCCTACGACGCCGACACCGGCAAGCAGATGTGGCGCTTCTTCGTCGTCCCCGGCAATCCGGCGCTGCCGCCCGAGGACAAGGCGATGGCCGACGCGCTCAAGACCTGGTCGACCGGCGGCACCGCCAACCATTGGTGGGAGCAGGGCGGCGGCGGCACGCCGTGGGATTCGATGGCTTACGATCCCGATCTCGATCTGATTTATCTGGGCACCGGCAACGGCGCCTCGTGGAACCGCAACCTGCGCTCGCCCGGCGGCGGCGACAACCTCTATCTGTCGTCCATCGTCGCCTTGAAGCCCGATACCGGCGAGATGGTGTGGCACTACCAGACGACGCCTGGCGACGACTGGGACTACACCGCGACCCAGCACATCATCCTCGCCGACATCACGATCAATGGCGTCTTGCGCCACGTGTTGATGCAGGCGCCCAAGAACGGCTTCTTCTATGTCATCGACCGCACCAACGGCCAGCTGATCTCGGCCCAGCCCTACACCACCATCACCTGGGCCAAGGGCGTCGACATGAAGACCGGCCGCCCGATCGAGAATCCCGGCGTGCGCTATGCCCGCAATCCCTCGGTCCAGATTCCCGGACCGATCGGCGCGCACAATTGGCAGCCGATGGCGTTCAACCCGCAGACCGGTCTCGTCTACATCCCGGTGATCGACGGCAACTTCATCTACGCGCAGCAGCACACGCTCGGTTACAAGCCCGGCGCCTGGAACGTCAGCGACTTCGCCCAGCTCGGCCAGATGATCGCCGACGGCATCGCCAAGGGCCAGATGCCGCCGCCGGCCAAGGGCTATATCCGCGCCTGGGATCCGGTGGCGCAGAAGATGGTGTGGCAGGTCGAGATGAGCGGCGGCTGGAACAGCGGCATGCTCACCACCGCCGGCGGCCTCGTCTTCGGCGGCGGTTCCGACGGCATCTTCGCGGCCTACGACGCTAAGAACGGCAACAAGCTGTGGGCGATCGATCTCAAGACCGGGATGAGCGCACCCGCGATCACCTACACCGTCGACGGCGAGCAATATATCGCGGTCGCCGCCGCGTTCGGCGGCTCGGGCGGCCTCGGCGCCACGTCCGATCCCAACACGGCGCTGCAGAAGTATCGCAACAACCAGGGCCGCATCTTCGCCTTCAAGATCGGCGGCACCCGCACCGTGCAGGCGATCCCGGCGGAGATCGCCGACAACGTGCCGCCGCCGCCGGCGGAGACCGTCGATCCGGCGCTGGCGAAGAAGGGCTTCGCGCTGTTCCACCAGAACTGCGCGGTGTGCCATGGCGTCTTGATGTTCTCGTCGGGCGAAGTGCCCGACCTGCGCATGGC
>CAYXMO010000414.1:0-3216 GCA_964465935.1 uncultured Rhizobium sp. | reverse complement strand
CCGCCGAAGCTTTAGCGTAGGCGGGTCGAGGCTCCGCTTCGCGGAGCACCTCAGCATGACGGGAGTGATGCAGGCAAAGTCTCAGGCGTCATCCTGAGGTGCGAGCGAAGCGAGCCTCGAAGGACGACGCCCGCAGCCGTGCCCGCGTCCGGCTCGGCGGCAGGATGATCGTGATCCGCGTGCCTTCATTGGGCACGCTGTTCAGCAGCACGCGGCCGCCATGCGCCTCGGCGAGGCCCTTGACGATGGGCAGACCCAGCCCGGTGCCCTTGTCGGCGAGAATCGCGTCGTGACGTCCTTGGCCGAAGCTTTCGAACACCGTCGCGTGCTCCTCGGGCGCGATGCCGACGCCGGTGTCGTCGATCCCGAAGGCGAGGCTGCCGTCCTCCAGCACATTGGCGAAAGCGGTGACGCGGCCGCCCGGCGGCGTGAACTTGATCGCGTTCGAGGCGAGGTTGACCAGCATCTGGCGCAGCGCCCGCTCGTCGGCGAACACATTGGGGAAGGCGCGGTCGACCTGCACTGCCAGCGCCAGTCCGCCGGCTTCCGCCTTGACCGCCATCATCCGCGCCATGTCTTCCATCAGGGCGCGCAGATCGATCTCGGTCTCGCGCAGGGTCAATCGCCCGGCCTCGATCTTGGCGAGGTCCAGGATGTCGTTGATCAGCGACAGCAAGTGTTCGCCCGAGCTGTGGATATAGCCGCCATATTCGGAATATTGCTCGACCGCGCCGCCGCCCATCGCCTTGCTGTGGATGATCTCGGAGAAGCCCAGGATCGCGTTCAGCGGCGTGCGCAGCTCGTGGCTCATATTGGCGAGGAACGCCGACTTGGCCGTGCTCGCGGTCTCGGCCCTGAGCCGCGCCGCGTCGGAGTCTTCCTTGGCCGTCTTCAAATTGTCGATCAGCCCGCTGCGTTCCTGTTCCAGCCGGATCATGCGGGCGCGCGTCTTGTAGTTCGCGATCAACAGCATGCGCATCAGCAGCCAGAAGCCGGCGCACAGGCAGGAGAGCACGATGCCGCCCGGCCGGCCGCCGGCGATCGGGATTGCGGTCAGGGCGATGAGGTAGACCGGCATCCCGACGGCGGCGGTCGCCATGTGGAACGCCCCCATCGAGCTCCAGCCGGAAAGCGAGCAGGCGATCACCAGCAGCAGGAAGCCCTGCTGCGGCACCTGGCCCTCCGGCCACAGGATGATGCACATCGAGCACCAGGCGAGGCTCTGTAGCAGCGTCAGCCGCGCATGCGCCCGCGCCCGCCGCGAGATGTCCTGCGGCGAATGATCGGCGCGGCGCAGCAGGTGGCGATAATAGACCTCGCTGCCGAAGCAGACGGCGGCGACCAGCAGCGGCCAGCTGACCGTGCGCCACAGTGGGATAAAGCGGACGACGGACAGCGCGATGAAGCAGGCCGCGATCGGGATGACATAGGTGTTGGCCCAGCTCGCATTGCGCGCCATGGCGAGCTGCTCGTCGACCAGGCGCAGCTCCGCCTGGCTCTTGGGGAACAGGGAACGCACGATGTCGTTCCGAAACTCCGCAAGTGACAGCCCAACCCGTCCGGCGATGTCGGCAATCTTCGCCAACCTGAACTCCGCATGCCCACCCCGGTCGCATCATGCCGGACACCCGTTAACGGAGCTTTTCGCTTTGTTGATCGGGTGGTGGTAACATCCTGTTCACGCTGTATTTTGAGGTAAACATGTCCGCGCTCCTGGTCGAGAAAAACGGCCCCGTCGTCACGCTCACGATCAACCGCCCCGAAAGCCGCAATCCGCTCGGCGAGGAGGGCGACGGCCCGCTGTTCGCCGACGCCTGCGCCGCGATCAATGCCGACCGCGAGGTGCGCTGCGCCATCCTCACCGGCGCCGGCAGCGCGTTCTCCGCCGGCGGCAACGTCAAGGCAATGCGCGAACGCTCGGGCAGCTTCGCCGGCGCCGGCGTCCACATCCGCGAGCGCTATCGCAGCGGCATCCACCGCATCGTCAAGAGCCTGTGGCATCTCGAAGTGCCGCTGATCGCGGCGGTGAACGGTCCCGCCATCGGGCTGGGCAACGACGTCGCCTGCCTCGCCGATATGCGGCTGGCGGCCGACAACGCGATCTTCGGCGCCACCTTCCTGCGCATCGGCCTGGTGCCGGGCGACGGCGGCTCCTGGATCCTGCCGCGCACCATCGGCCATGCCCGCGCCGCCGAGCTGTTCTTTACCGGCGACACCATCGACGCGCAGACCGCGCTGGCCTGGGGCCTGGTCAGCCGCGTCGTGCCCGCCGCGTCGCTGCTGGACGAAGCGCGCGCCCTCGCCGCCAAGATCGCGCGCCAGCCGCCCGACGTGCTGCGCATGACCAAGCGCATGATGCGCGAAGGCCAGAATGTCAGCTTCGACATCATCATGGAGATGTCGGCGGCGTATCAGGCGCTGGCGCACCTGACCGAGGATCACCAGGAAGCCGTCGCCGCCTTCTTCGACAAACGCGCCGGCGACTACAAGGGCAAATAGGTCTTACGAAGCCGCTTGCAGCGCGGCGTCGGCGCAGACGCGGCTGGCGGGGAAGAACACCGTCACGGTCGTGCCTTCGCCGGCCTCGCTCTCCAGCACGATGCGCCCGCCATGCGCCTCCACCAAGCCTTTGACGATCGGCAACCCTAAGCCGGTGCCCTTGTCGTTGGTCACGACGTCGTGCCGGCCCTGGCCGAAATCCTCGAAGACGCGGGCCTGGTCTTCGCGGGCGATGCCGACGCCGGTGTCGCTGACGCCGAAGCAGACCTCGCCGCCGGAGCGGCGGTGGGCGAAGACGGTGATGCGCCCGCCGCGCGGCGTGAACTTGACGGCGTTGGAGGCAAGGTTGAGCAGCATCTGCAGCACCGCCCGCTCGTCGCAGACCACGTGCGGCAAATCGGCATCGACCTCGGCGGCAAGGTCGCAGCCCCCGGCTGCCGCCTTGGGCAGCATCATCGCGACGGCGTCGGCGACCAGCGCCCGCATGTCGATGCTCTTTTCGCGCAGGCGCCAGCTTCCCGATTCGATCTTCGCCAGATCCAGGATGTCGTTGATCAGCGTCAGCAGGTGGCGGCCGGAATTGTGGATCAGGCCGGCATATTCGTATTCCTTCTCCGGCGCCGCCTCGAAGATGCGCGAGGTGATCATCTCGGAGAACCCTAGGATCGCGTTCAGCGGCGTGCGCAATTCGTGGCTCATATTGGCGAGGAATTGCGA
>CAYXMO010000413.1:0-3217 GCA_964465935.1 uncultured Rhizobium sp. | reverse complement strand
TCGCCGCCGTCGACCAGATAGGTGTCGTTGCCGGTGCCGCCCTGCAACGTGTCGTTGCCGGTGCCGCCTTCGAGGCGGTCGTCGCCTGAGCCGCTGGAGAGATAATCATTGCCGGCGCCGCCGATCAGCGTGTCGTTGCCGCTGCCGCTCAGGATCACGTTGTCGTCGGCGCTGCCGACGCCGATGAAATCGCCAGTGCCGACAAAAGTCAGGTTCTCGACATTGGCCGGCAGGGTGTAGGCGGCAAGCGCGGTCTGCACCGCGTCATTGCCCTCATTGGCGAACTCGACGACGCTGTCGCCGCCGTCGACCAGATAAGTGTCGGTGCCGTCGCCGCCCTGCAGCGTGTCGTTGCCGGTGCCGCCTTCGAGCCGGTCGTCGCCATTGCCGCCGATCAGATAGTCGTTGCCGCTGCCGCCGATCAGGTCGTCGGCGCCGTCGAGGCCGAGCAACGTGTCGTTGCCGGCGCCGCCAATCAGCACGTTGGCGGCGCTGCTGCCGATGCCGGTGAAGGCGCCGGTGCCGATGAAGGTCAGGTTCTCGACATTGGCCGGCACGGTGTAGGACGAGAGCCCGATCTGGACCGTGTCGGTGCCCTCGTTCGAGAGTTCGACGACGGTGTCGTTGTCCAACACGACATAGGTGTCGTCGCCGGTGCCGCCATAGAGCGTGTCGTTGCCGGCGCCGCCGCTCAGCGTGTCGTTGCCGCCCAACCCGTAGAGCGTGTCGTCGCCATTGTCGCCGGTGATCTCGTTGTCGCCGCTGTCGCCGGTCAGAACCTGATCGACGGCGATCGCTCCGGTGATCGCGCTGATCGCGCTTTCCGCCGTTCCGTGCCCGTCGGTGTAGCTGACGATAAGCCGCATACGCGTCCCGACGTCGCTGCCGGTCAGATCGTAGGTCGCCTGGTCCGTCCCGACATTGGTGGTGGCGACGTTCGCGGCCCCGAACGCGTCGGTGTAGACGCTGTAGTACTGCCACTGATAGTGCAGCGCGCCCAGACCGTCGGCGTCGCTGAGCCCCGAGGTGTCGGCGGTAAGGGTATGGCCGTCGGACAACGTGCCGGTGACCGCGACGGTGCCGGCATGCAGGCTGTTGACGAAGTCGTAGACATTGATCGTGGTCGTGGACGCGTTGCTGGCGTGATTGGCCGCGGCGCCGTCATCCGCCTGCCAGGTGAAGGTGCGGGTCGGCGCGGCGGCGGGATCGGCGTTGCTGGAATTGGCGAAAGACACGCTGCGCAGAACGGCCTGGTAATGCGCCACCGTGTCGCTGCCCGACAGCGTCAGGACATGGCTGCCGGAATCGTAGCTTGCCGTGATGGCGGTGCCGGCGGTGCTGGCGCTCAAGACGTCGCCGCTCTGATAGCCGTTCGAGATCGTGACGGTGGCGCCGGCGAGCGAAGCGCTGTCGGCGTCGCTCAAGGTCAGGCCGGCGGCAATCGCGACCGGCGCGCCGAACGCGACATAGCCCATGCTGGCGACGAACGTGTCGCTGACGTTGTTGGTGTCGGACGGGGCGAGGTTGGCCGCGGAGCTGCCGAACACGATCTTGCTGCCGTCGGCGGAATATTGCGGCTGGATGCTGTCGCCGTCGCCTTGCAGGCCGGGCGCGAAGATGCGCGTGATCGCGCCGGTGTTGAGGTCCTTGACGAAGATGTCGAACACGCCGTTGGTGTCGCCGGCGACCAGATTGTCGGCGGTGCTGAAGAACACCACCTTGCTGCCATCGGCGGAGAACGACGCGGCGAAGCTGTCGCCATCGCCGACCGCCCCATTGGCATCGGACGACAGCAGCGTCACCGCGCCGGTGTTCAGATCCTTGAGGTAGATCTGCTCTGTCCCGTCGATGCTCGTGACGACCATGTTGGAGGCGCGGGTGTGAAATACGACCTTGCCGCCATCGGGGGAAAAGACGACGTCCGGGCCCAGAAAGCTTCCGTCGTTCAATTCCGCGCCCGCCGCATTGGTGGAGACGCGCGTGATGACGCCGGAGTTGAGGTCCTTCACGAAGACGTCGGCCACGCCGTTGGTGTCGCCGGCGACGAGATTGCTGGCGAGGCTGCGGAAGACGACCTTGGTGCCGTCGGGCGAGAATGCCGGGTAGGAGCTGTCGCCGTTGCTTTGGGCGCCCGCCGAGCTCGTCGAAGCGCGCGTGATCGCACCGCTGTTCAAGTCCTTGACGAAGATATCGCCGGACGCGTTGGTGTCGCCGGCGACCAGGTTGGTGGCGCTGCTGCGGAACACGATCTTGGTGCCGTCGGCCGAGAACTGGAAGACGGCGCTGTTGCCGTTGGCCTGGGCGCCGCCGGCGCCGGTCGAGGCGCGCGTGACGACGTTCGAATTCAGGTCCTGGAGGAAAATATCGACGGCGCTGTTGGTGTCGCCGGCGACCAGATTGGATTGAAAGCTGGTGAACGCGGCCTTGGTGCCGTCCGGCGAGAACGCCACCGTGAAGCTGCCGGCGCTCGCCAGCAGCGTGATGGCGCCGGTGGTCAAATCCTTCACATAGACGGTGTCGATGGGACTGCTGGGGCTGCCCGCCGTGAGGTTGCTCGCCTGGCTTTCGAACAGGACCTTGGTGCCGTCCGGCGAGATCGCAGCGGGCAAGGTGCCGGCGGCCTTGTTGGCTTGCAGGTCGGCGGCGCCGGTCGAGGCGCGCACCACGGCCGCGACCGGGGCGGTGGTCGAGGTCCCGCCGATGACCGGCGCGAGGTTTCCGGTGGCCGGCGTCAAACCGCGCGCCGCGGCGGGCGGGCTAACGGCGGCAGGCACGGACGAGGGCTGCGGCGGCAGGCTGAAGCCCGGGCCGACGGCGAACAGCAGCGGACCGTGCGGCCCGTCGATCAGGGAAGGAACATCGACACCGGCGCGCCAAGTGTCGTCGTCCGGACCAGAATTGAGCCATGGCGCGGCATGGCTGCCCCGCCCCCAAAAACCATACGCCACCGACGCCCCCAAACGCTTGACTGCGAGAGTAAAGTGCAAGAGCAGCGGCGCCTCAAGGGCGGGTTTTGAAGAAACGGCTGTCTACCGGGCAATATTCGCAGCGGCACAACCGGTTCGGCGCAGGGACAGGCCACGCGCCGGCAAGTTCCGATGCGTGTTTCTACTGATGCCGGACAGAAATGACGGAGCGAGCTTGGCAACAGTCTCCCTGCGCTCCTAGCGGAGCTTCGGGAGACACCCTACGCCGAATGAAGCACTGGTGGCCTGCC
>CAYXMO010000412.1:0-3225 GCA_964465935.1 uncultured Rhizobium sp. | reverse complement strand
CTGAAATGCAGTTCGATCCGGGCCGGCGCGCGCAGGTTCTCGCCCGCCGCCGGCGACGCCTTCTCCAGGAAAGCGTGCGCCAGCGCCGGGCCCGCGAGCCCGGCGAAAACGGCGGCAAGGGTCAGCGCGCGTCTAATGGTTGCCTCCGAACAGCGGCGTGCCCAGCGAATGCGGGAAGATGTCGTCCATATAGAAGTGCAGCTGGAACAGCACGCCGACGGTATCGCCGGACGCGCTGTTGACCGGGATCTGCGCTTCGACGCCGAGCTGGATCTGCCTGCCGGACCAGATCAGGCCGGGATCGATCGTGCCCGTGGTACCGCCGCCGCCCGTATCGGTCGGGGTGGCGAAAGCGAACTCCACCACCGGCGTCAGATGCGCGACGGCGTCGGAGAAGCCCTGGTCGCGCACATTGGTCTGCAGATAGAGCAGGCTGTATTCCAGCGCGCCGCCCCATTCGAGCACTTTGGACTGCGTGCTGGTGCCGGGGATCGCATAGCCGATGACGCCGGTGATCGCGAGCGGGCGCAGCAAGGCCATGTCGTCGGGCAATTGGCCGAAGCCTTTGCCGAACAGGAGCTTGGGCGTGTAGGTGGTGAAGCTGTCGCCAATGGCGGAGGCGCCGCTGCCGCCGATCTCGAAGCCAAAAGCCGCCGAGGCGACGAGCTCGCCGTCCGGATCGGTCAGGAATTGCCAGGTCGGGGTGATCTCGACATTGTTCCAGCCGCTGGGTCCGCCGCCGGCATCGGCATAGCCGCCACCGATGGAGATCGAGAAGTCTTTGAAGATCGTCTTCGACCACTCGAAATCGTAGTCGCGGTCGCCGCCGCTGATGCCGACGGTCGGCAGCGCGAGCTCGTCGGCAGCGAAGGGATCGTCGGTCGCGATCGTGGCGGGGAAGAAGCGGTCGCCAGCGACGCCATGGGCGGACGCTGCGATGGGAACGAGCAGCATCGCCAACAGGGCGGCCGCGCCGAAGATGGGTCTTGTCATTGTGCTCTCTCGTGAAAGATGGGACGCGCCCGCGATCGCCGCGAGCGGGCTTGACGCATCACTTCAGGAGAAAGCAGGCGGCGCGCGGGCGGCGTGGGGGCGGTGGTCCGGATCGGCCAGGAAATCTTCGTCGGCGAAGACGGCGGCCAGGCGAATGGCGCGCTGCGGCGTGCCCAGCGCGGCGGCAAAGCCCGCTGGCGGCGACAGCGGCGGCGCCGCGGCGAAGGCACAGGGCGCGTGGCTGCGCGGCGCTTGCGCCGGAGCCTTGCCGCCATGATGGCCGTCCACCGCGCAGATGACGAAGGACGCGCCTGCTGCCGGCATCCAACCATCGGGCAGGACGGCGCGCAGCACCATCGCGCAAAGCGCGAGGCTGACGGCCAAGGATTTCGCGAAGCCGAAGCGCATGAACCCCTCTTTGGCCGGTTTTGCGCCCCCAGGCTTTTGCGGTCAATGCTGGCGGCCCGCATCCCTGCGTACCGATTGTCGCGCCGATCTATTCCAAGCCCGCGGTGCGGGCGTAGCCTCGGCAAAAAGATCGGGGAGGATCGCATGACACTCAATCGCCGCACCGTGCTGGGCGCCGGCCCGGCTTTGGCCGCCGCCGTCGCAGCGCCGGGCTTGGCGCAAGCCAAACCGGCCAAGCCGGCCGCTGCTGCGCCAACGCCGCCGCCGAGCAAGATCTTCCCGGTCGCCGACACGACCTATGGCAAGGTGCGCGGCTTCGAAGCCGCCGGCATCAAGCAGTTCAAGGGCATCCCCTATGGCGCCTCGACCGCCGGCCGCAACCGCTTCCTGCCGCCGCAGAAGCCCGCGCCTTGGACCGGCGAGCGCGAATGCTACGGCGCCTGCCAGACCTCGCCGCAAGGCGTCGCCAGCGCCGCCATCGACTACACGCGCCTCATCCAGTGGGACGAGCAGAGCGGCGGCATGGGCGAAGACTGCCTGCACCTCAACGTCTTCACGCCCGGCCTCAAGGACGGCAAGAAGCGCCCCGTGATGGTGTCGTTCCACGGCGGCGGCTTCACCACCGGCTCGAACAACCTCACCGGCTTCTATGGCGATCCCTTGGCGCGCTTCGGCGACGTCGTGGTGGTGACGCCGAACCATCGCCTCGCCAGCCTCGGCTATCTGCAGCTTGCCGATCTGGGCACCCCGGCCGAGTTCAAATATGCCGGCGTCGCCGGCATCATGGACCTCGTCGCGGTGCTCGAATGGGTGCGCGACAATGCGGAAGGCTTCGGCGGCGATCCCTCGCGCGTCATGATCTGGGGCCAGTCGGGCGGCGGCGCCAAGACCTCGACGATCCTCGGCACGCCGTCGGCCAAGGGCCTGTTCCACCGCGCCGCGATCCAGTCCGGTTCGCTTCTGCGGGTCAAGCCGCGCGACCAGGGCGCGATGCTGGCCGACAAGCTGCTCAAGCAGCTCGGCGTCGGGCCTAAAGACATGCGCAGGCTGCAGGCGATGCCGTGGGAGCAGATCCTCGACGCCCAGACCGCGGTCGCCGCCGCCGATCCGCTGGCCGATTTCGGGCCGGTGCTCGACGGCGAGATCATCCCGCAGCATCCCTTCGATCCCGCCGCACCGGCGTTCTCCGCCGACGTGCCGATCATCATCTCCTCGGCGCTGGAGGATGCGGCGCTGCGCCTGGTCAATTTCGCCATGACCGAGCCGGAGTTGGCTGCGATGGCGGAGCAGCGCTTCCCCGGCCATGGCGCGCAGATCGTCGCGCTCTATCGCCAGCACTATCCGGCCAAGTCGCCCTATCTCGTCCAGGCGATGATCCTGACCGACAGCCAGCTGCGCCGCGCCGTGGTGCGCCAGGCCGAGCGCAAGCAGGCGCTGGGCGCCGCGCCGGCCTATGTCTACAACTGGGAATGGCCGACGCCGGCGTTCGACGGCAAGTTCGGCGCCGTCCACGGCACCGATGTCGGCACCGCGTTCCACAACACCCGCGGCGCGATGTATGGCGAGACGCCGGCGGCGGCGAAGATGGCGGATCGCCATGCCGGCGCCTGGGTCGCCTTCGCCGCGACCGGCGATCCTAACCATGCCGGCATTGCGCACTGGGACCCCTATACGCCGCAAACCCGCGCCATGATGGTGTTCGCCGACGACACGCGGCAGGAAAACGACCACCGCGGCGACATCCGCAAGCTGTGGGACGCGATCAACCCGCCGGCGGGGCCGCGCGGCTGAACCGAAGATGAACGCCGGCTTCAGGGCCGGTTA
>CAYXMO010000411.1:0-3234 GCA_964465935.1 uncultured Rhizobium sp. | reverse complement strand
TCAGCCACATGAAGACGGTCGAGCGCATCATCGGCAGCCGCATGGGCACCGGCGGAACATCCGGCGTGAACTATCTCAAGAAGGCGCTGGAGCTGCAGTTCTATCCCGAACTGTGGGAAGTGAGGACGGAGATTTGAGACGGCTGCTTGCCCTGGCCACGCTGCTCTTGCCGCTCGCCACCGCGCGCGCGGCGGTGCCGACCGACGTGCAGACACGCTGCGGCGCCGATTGGCTGCCGGCGTTCAGCTTCGCCGACGGCGGCAGCCATATCGACGACACCGGAATGGCGATGCTTCGCGACGTGATACGCTTGGCGCGCGGCTGCCGCTACGATGGATTGCGCATCGTGCTGTTCGGCGACGATAACACGTTGGCGCACGCGCGCGCCCAGGCAATCCAGATCAGCCTCATGGGGCTCTGGCCTGTGGACAAGACCACGGTGGCAATGCGGCCGGTCCATGACGCGCCGCACAGCGAAGACCCGTACAATTCCTTCACTGCCGACGCGATCATCGAATTCACCGATCCCGATCCCAACTGGCACGGCCATGAACGCAAAGCGACGCTGCTCTGCAGCGGCGATGCATGCAAATCACTGCCGATACCGGCGCCGCGCTGGATCCGGACGCCCTGGCCCAGCATCGGCATTCACATGCCGATGGTCTTCTTCTATAGCGGCAGCGCTGCATTGATACCGACGGCGCTGGAAGTGGTCGACGAGGCCGCCCGACGCTTCCAGGAGGCAAACTGCCGGCTGCTGCCGGTGGATGGCTTCGCCGATACCGCGGAAGCCGAGCCTGCGGACCTTTCGTTGCGCCGCGTCCTGGCGGTGCGCGCCGAGCTCGTCCGCGTGGGAGTTCCGCCCGAAGCGATCGTGATGCATGCGTTCGGCAACACCCAGTTGCTCGTCCCGACGCCGCCCGGCGTTGCGGAGCCGCAAAACCGGCGCATCGAAACCGGTTGCGAGGACTAGTGGGCGCGCTGTCGCATATCCGGGTCTTGGACTTGTCGCGCGTGCTGGCCGCGCCCTGGGCGACGCAGATTTTGGGCGACCTCGGCGCCGAGGTGATCAAGATCGAAAAGCCGGGCGAGGGCGACGAGACGCGCCATTTCGGGCCGCCGTTCCTGACCAATCCCGACGGCAGCAGAGGCGACGCGACCTATTTTCTGACCGCCAACCGCAACAAGAAGTCGCTCACCGTCGACATGGCCAAGCCGGACGGCCAGGCGCTGATCAAGCGGCTGGCGCGGCGGGCGCATGTCGTGGTCGAGAACTTCAAGACCGGTTCGCTGGCGAAGTACGGCCTCGATTACGACAGTCTGAAGAAGGTGAACCCGGCGCTGATCTATTGCTCGCTGACCGGCTTCGGCCATGACGGGCCGTACAAGGACAAGGCCGGCTACGACTACGTCATCCAGGGCATGGGCGGGCTGATGAGCGTCACCGGGCAGAAGGACGGCGAACCCGGCGCCGAGCCGATGAAGGTCGGCGTCGCGGTCAGCGATCTCGTCACCGGGCTCTACACCGCCATCGCGATCCTGGCGGCGGTGATCCACCAGGCGCGCACCGGCGAGGGCCAGTCGATCGACATGGCGCTGTTCGACGCGCAAGCCGCGGCGCTGGCCAACCAGGCGACCAACTACCTCGCCGGCGGCATGGTGCCGGGGCGGCTGGGCAACGCCCATCCCAACATCGTGCCCTATCAGGTGTTCGCGACCGCCGACGGCCATCTGATCCTGGCGACCTCCAACGACAACCAGTTCCGCCGCTTCTGCGCGGTGGCCGGCCTTGAAACCGCCGCGACCGATCCGCGTTATGCGACGAATGCGGAGCGCGTGGCGCATCGCCAGGAGGTCGTCGATCTCCTAAGGCCGGTGTTCGCCACGCGCAGCACGGCGCGCTGGATCGCCGACCTCGAGGCCGCCAACGTGCCCTGCGGACCGATCAACCGCATCGACGAGGTCTTTTCCGATCCGCAGGCCGTCGCCCGCGGACTGACCATCGCGATGACCCATGCTGCCGCAGGACCGCTCAATCTCGTCGCCAGCCCGCTGCGCCTGTCGGCGACGCCGCCGGAATACCGCAACGCGCCGCCGCTCCTGGGCGAACATACCGACGAGATTTTGTCCGGTATCCTTGATCTGCCGGCGGCGGAAATCGCGCGCCTGCGCGAGGCCGGCGTCGTTTAGGGTAAAGCGGAACCTGCGGATTCGCGGCAACGCGCAACGAAGCCTTCGCCATCGGCGTTTAAGAATGGCCAGCGAGGCGACGTGCGATGCGTGTTTCCTTTGTCCTTCTTTACCTGACGGTTGCCGCGGCACCCGCGAGCGCCGCGCAATTGCGCCTGCCGCTGGACAGCCCGGCCCGCTACGACGCCTATTCTTCGCAACAGATCGCCGAGCCTTGGGCGGCGCAGCGCGCGGTGCCGGCGCTGCAGGAAAAGCCGGTCGGCGAGCTGATCGCGACGCGGCTGGGCCTGGTCGAAGGCAGCGCCGAACTGTTCCGCTACCGCGTCGAAAACGCCCCGTCGGACGCGACGACCTTCGACGGCGTGGTCGATGGCGGCGGGATCAAGCTCAAGCTGACCTGGTAGGCTTTCCCCGCTGCCGCGATTGGCGTATGGGAACCCGTCAAACGACGGGAAACGAGACGCATGTACAAGGTGGCGGTGGCCGGCGCGACGGGCAATGTCGGCCGCGAGATGCTGAGCGTGCTGGCCGAGCGCGAATTTCCCTTTAGCGACGTCGTGGCCCTGGCTTCGCCGCGCTCCAACGGCACCGAAGTGTCGTTCGGCGAAGGCGTGCTGAAGGTCAAGGCGCTCGAATATTACGACTTCAAGGGCACCGACATCGTGCTGATGAGCGCGGGCAGTGCGGTGTCCAAAATCTGGTCGCCGAAGATCGCGGCCCAAGGCGCCATCGTGATCGACAATTCCAGCGCCTGGCGCATGGACCGCGACGTGCCGCTGGTGGTGCCGGAGGTCAACGCCGGCGCCCTCGATGGCGGGATCAAGAAGGGCATCGTCGCCAATCCCAATTGCTCGACGGCGCAGCTGGTGGTGGCGCTGAAGCCGCTGCACGACTTCGCCCGGATCAAACGCGTCGTGGTCTCGACCTATCAATCGGTCAGCGGCGCCGGCAAGGACGCGATGGACGAGCTGTTCCGCCAGACCCGCGCCGTGTTCGTCGCCGATCCGATCGAGACCGAGAAGTTCACCAAGCAGATCGCCTACA
>CAYXMO010000410.1:0-3239 GCA_964465935.1 uncultured Rhizobium sp. | reverse complement strand
TCGATCCTGTCGCGCAGCGGCGGCTCGATCGGCATCGGCTTCGCGATCCCCGCCAATCTGGCGCGCCGCGTGCTCGAAGGCGCGCTCGGCGGCGGCGTCAAGCTCGCCTGGATCGGCGCCGACGGCCAGCCGGTGACCGCCGACATCGCCGCCAGCCTCGGCATCACGGTGCCCAACGGCGTGCTGCTCAAGAGCGTCTATCCCGGCGGCCCCGCCGCCGCTGCCGGCCTGCACACCGGCGACGTGATCTTCTCGGTCGACGCCCAGCCGACCAACGACATGCAGTCGCTCAACTACCGCGTCGCGACGCACAAGGCCGGCGACGTGGTCAAGCTGCACGTCCATCTGGGCCGCAACGCCGCCGACATCGCCGTGACGCTGGCGCTGCCGCCGGAGAACCCGCCGCGCGACCTGAGACTCATCGGCGACCGCAACCCTTTGACCGGTGCCCGGGTCGAGAACCTGTCGCCCGCCGTCGCGCTCGAACTGCAGATGCCGCTGATGGCCAGGGGCGTCGTCGTGGTGTCGCCCGGCGACTCCATCGCAGCCAATCAAGGATTCCAGCCCGGCGACATCGTGCGCGTGGTCAACGGCCAGACGATCGACAGCGTCGCCGAACTCCTGCAGGTCCTTAACGCCGCGCAAGGCCAGTGGGACATGGTGGTGGATCGCGGCGGCCAGCGCATGACCCTGCGCGTGGGTGGCTAGGGCGCGCGCCGCGCGGTAGTCTGGCGCATGTCCGATCTGTTTGAAGCCGGAGGCCTTTCCGAGGACGCGCCGCGCCCGCTGGCCGACCGCTTGCGCCCGCAGGCGCTTGCCGAAGTCGTCGGCCAGGACCACATCATCGGTCCGGACGGCCCCATCGGCCGCATGATCGGCACCGGCCGGCCGCATTCGATCATCCTGTGGGGACCGCCAGGCACCGGCAAGACCACCATCGCGCGGCTGCTCTCGACCGCGTTCAAGCTGCATTTCGAACAGCTCTCAGCCGTGTTCACCGGCGTTGCCGACCTCAAGAAGACGTTCGAGGCCGCGCGCCAGCGCCGCCGCATGGGGCAGGGCACGCTGCTCTTCATCGACGAGATCCACCGCTTCAACCGCAGCCAGCAGGACTCGTTCCTGCCCGTGGTCGAGGACGGCACCGTGGTGCTGGTCGGCGCCACCACCGAGAACCCGTCCTTCGAGCTCAACGGCGCGCTGCTCTCCAGAGCCCAGGTGCTGGTGCTGCGCCGCCTCGACGACGCGGCGCTGGAAGAACTGCTCGAGCGCGCCGAAACGCATTTCGGCGAAAAGCTCAAACTGACCGCCGACGCCCGCGCCAGCCTGCGCGCCATGGCCGACGGCGACGGCCGCTACCTGCTCAACCTCGTCGAGGAGCTGGCGACGGTGAAGACCGTCAAGCCGCTCGATTCCGCCGCGCTGGTCCAGGCGGTGCAGAAGCGCGCCCCGCTTTACGACAAGAGCCGCGAGGAGCACTACAACATCATCTCGGCGCTGCATAAGTCGATCCGCGGCAGCGATCCCGACGCGGCGCTCTACTGGCTGGCGCGCATGCTGGCGGGCGGCGAGCAGCCGCTCTACATCGCCCGCCGCCTGGTGCGCGCATCTGTCGAGGATATCGGCATGGCCGATCCGCAAGCCGTGGTGCAGGCCCTGGCGGCCAAGGACGTCTATGACTTCTTGGGGAGCCCCGAAGGCGAGATCGCGCTGGCCCAGACCGTGATCTATCTCGCCACCGCGCCCAAATCGAACGCCGTCTACACTGCGCTCGGCGCCGCCAAGCGCGCCGCCGCCGAGCATGGTTCGCTGATGCCGCCGGCGCACATCCTGAACGCCCCGACCAAGCTGATGAAGAACCTCGGCTACGGCAAAGGCTACGAATACGACCCCGACACCGCCGAAGGCTTTTCCGGCCAGAACTATTTCCCCGACGACATGGCGCGCGAGCAGTTCTATCAGCCGAAAGAAACCGGCTTCGAACGCGAGATTGCCAAGCGTCTGGAGTATTGGGCCAAGCTGAGGGCCGCGAAAGCTGCAAAATGACTCCCTCGCCCTCACGCAGTGGGGGAGAGGGTTGGGGTGAGGGGGTGCCGATGTCAGGCTCCCGACTCGGTTTCTTGCATCGACGCCGCTACCAATCCCTTGGCAGTCTCGCGCTGCAATCCACCCCCTCACCCTGACCCTCTCCCCCCGCCTACGCCGATGGCTTCGGCGTGGCAAGCCATACGTTCCTGGCACGCCGTAGCTTTAGCGGAGGCTGCCGCTTCGCGGGGGCGAGGGAACGCGCTATAGCTCCCCCATGCAACTCGGCATCCTCATCGCCATCGCGCTCGGCGGCGCCATCGGTTCGCTGCTGCGCTATGGCGTGGCCTCGGCGATCCAATCGCCGGCGAACGGCGCGTTCCCGCTCGGCATCTTCGTCGTCAACATCACCGGCGGCCTGCTGATGGGCCTCGTCGTCGAAGCCTCGGCGCTGAAGCTCAACCTCACGCCGGAACTGCGCGCCTTCCTCACCGTCGGCATCCTCGGCGGCTACACCACGTTCTCGACCTTCTCGCTCGACAGCGTGTTGCTGCTCCAGCGCGGTGCCTATGGCGCCGCCGCGCTCTATATCGGCGGCTCGGTCGTGCTTTCCATCGCGGCGCTGTTCGCTGGCCTCACTCTGGTGCGTGCCGTCCTATGACCGAAACCGCCCGCATCGCCCATGACGAAGACGGCATCCGCGTCGACCGCTGGTTCAAGCGGCATTATCCGGCGCTCAACCATGGCCGGCTCGAGAAGCTGCTGCGCACCGGCCAGGTCCGCCTCGACGGCAAGCGCGTGAAATCCGCCGACCGCGTCGCCGCCGGCCAGATGGTGCGCCTGCCGCCGCAGATCGTGCACGGCGACCTCACCGAACGCCCGCAGCCCAAGCCGCAGCAACGGGTCGACGGCAATCTGCAGGATCACGTCATCTACATGGACAAGAACGTGATCGTCCTGAACAAGCCCTCGGGCCTGGCCACCCAGGGCGGCAGCGGCCTCACCACCCATGTCGACGGCATGCTCGACAGCCTGGCCTTCGAGAAGAACCAGCGCCCGCGCCTCGTCCACCGCCTCGACCGCGACACCTCCGGCGTCCTGGTCGTCGCGCGCACCGTGCCCGCCGCCGCCGAGCTGTCGCGCGCGCTGGCCACCCGCGACGCGCAGAAAATCTACTGGGCCCTCACCAAAGGCGTGCCCAGCGTCAAGCGCGGCAC
>CAYXMO010000409.1:0-3244 GCA_964465935.1 uncultured Rhizobium sp. | reverse complement strand
CCATGCCCTCCACCAAATACACCCACGCCCCGCCGGCGGACTTCGTGCTTCCTTTCGATCTGCCGGAGGTCAATCTGCGCGGCCGCGTCGTGCGGCTCGAACGCACGTCCACCGAGGCGCTGGCCGCGCACACGCTGCCCGAGCCCGCGGCGCGCGCCGCCGGCGAGATGCTGGCGCTCGCCGCCATCCTCGGCACTTCCTTGAAGCTCGACGGCCGCCTCTCGGTGCAGACCAAGTCCGACGGCGCCCTCGACCTGATGACCGCCGACTATTACGGCGCCGCCGATGGCCAGCCGATCGGCCTGCGCGCCTATGGCCGCCTCGACGCCGAAGCCTTCGCGGCGCTGCCCGCGCCGGTGGACTTCGCGGCACTGGCGGGCGAGGGCTCGCTCGGCATCACCATCGAGCCCAAGCGCGGCGGCCAGTCCTATCAGGGCGTCGTCGAGCTCAGCCCCGCCGGCATCGCCGCCTCGGCAGAGACCTATTTCACGCAGTCCGAGCAGCTTCCCACCGCGCTGCGCCTCGCCGCCGCGCCGCTCTACCGGCCGGGCAAGAGCGCGCCCAGCTGGCGCGCCGGCGGCATCATGCTGCAGGCGACGCCCGACGGGCTCGGCGCCGACGACGATTGGGAGCGGCTGTCGCAATTCCTCGCCACCGTCGAAGACGTCGAGCTGCTCGACACCGCGCTGCCGGCCGAGAAGCTGTTGTGGCGCCTGTTCCACGAGGACGAAGCGCGCGTGCTGCCGTTTCAGCCCGTCGAATTCCGCTGCACCTGCGATGCCGCGCGCATCGCCGCGGTGCTCAAGGGTTACACGCCGCAGGCGCGCAGCGCACTCGCCGATCCCGACGGCATCATCCGCGCCCGCTGCGAGTTCTGCGGCACCGTGCACGCGATCGCGGCGCAAGGCGCCGAGTAGGCGCTATTTCGCGTCCAGGAACGCGAGCGCGATCTCGTTGTACTTCTCCGGCATCTCCAGCGGCCCGGCATGGCTGGCGCCCGGCACGATGATCTCTTTGGCGCCCGCAATCGCCGCCGTCAGGGCATCGCTGTGACGGCGCAAGACCAGGTCGTGCTCGCCGGCCACGATCAGCACCCGGGCCCGGATGCGTCCCAGCTCGGCCACCGTGTAGTGCGGCTCGGTCCGGATCATCGTCTCGATCTTGGTCTTCAGGACGTCGAAATGCTTGGGATCGGGCGCGATCGCCTCATAGAACGGGCGCACCTCCCGCGCCGCGCTTTCCAGGAAGCCGGAGCTGAACGCGCTGGGATCGACGCCGTTCACGTCGTAATTGGCGCCGATCGCCATCAGGCGCCGCACGCGGGTGGGATGCTTCATCGCCATGTCGAGGCCGACGATGCCGCCGTCGCTCCAGCCCACGATGTCGACTTGGCCGATCTTCAGCACGTCGAGCAGCTTGATCATATCGTCGCCCATGCCGGCGTAGGTCAGCGGCCCCGGGCCGTCGGTCGAGCGGCCCTGCGCCCGGCTGTCGACCGCGATCACGGTGTGCGTATCGGCGAGGCCGCTGATGAAATAGTGCATCGTCTCCAGGAAACCGCCGGCGCCGTGCAGCACCAGCACCGGCGGCCCGCTGCCATAGGTCTCGTAGTAGATGCTCACGCCGTTGATGTTCGCGCGGTGGCTGCCGTGGAACTGCCCGCCCAGCGCGCGCCAGACATAGAAGCGCGGAATGCCGAAGCTCGAGCGGTCGATCTGCACGAAGCCGAAGATCGCGCCGGCAATCGCGACCACGACGATGGAGACGATCAGCAACAATCGGCGCGACATGGCGATCCCTCGGTCTTCGGTGTGGCCAAGTCTATTCGCGCTATGCTTTGCGCCCAAGCGGAGATTCGCGCATGGCGGTTCTGGTCCTGGATCTCGACGGCGTCGTGGTGCGCGGCCACCGCGAAGGCGGCCGCTGGGACCGGCACATCCAGCGCGATCTCGGCATCGATCCGGCGCGGCTGCAGGAACGCTTCTTCCGCGCCCATTTTCACAGGATCGTCACGGGCGAGGCCGATCTCTACGCCGTGCTGGACGGCATGTGGCACGAGATGGACTGCGCCACCTCGGCGCGCCGCTTCGTCGACTATTGGTTTGCCAACGACAGCGCGCTGGACGCCGACGTGCTGGCTGAGGTCGACGCCTGGCGCGGGCGCGGCGGCAAGGCATATCTGGGCACGGTGCAGGAGCATCACCGCGCCCGCTATCTGATGCAGACGCTCGGCGTCGCGAAGCACTTCGAAGCCATGCACTACGCCGCGGCGCTCGGCGCCGCCAAGCCGGATCGCCGCTTCTACGAGCGCACCCAGGCGAAGCTGCCGGTGGCGTCGCCGGCCGACGTGATCTTCCTCGACGACAGTCTCAAGAACGTCGAAGCCGCCGCGCAATTCGGCTGGCGCGCGCACCATTTCAAAACGGCGGACGACCTGCGCGCGGTGCTCAGGTCCGAACCCTCGTCCAGGGATTGAGGAAGCTGGTCAGCTCGTTCCAGCGCTCGACCGCCAGCTTGCGCCGCACCCGCCGCGCCACCACTTCGTGGCGCAGCCCATCGGGATCGCCGAAGAAGATCGCGTAATAGTCCTCGGCATAGTGCGGATAGAATTTGGGTTCCGTCGCCTCGATCCCGGCGGCTTTGAACAGCACCGCCAGCTTGTCCACCGCCGCATTGTCGGCGACCTGCAGGCACAGATGGTGCAGCCCCGGCGCATAGGGATTGTGCTTGCCGCCATGCGCGGGCCGGATGCTGATCTGCATCACCTTGTTGAAATAGTGCCGGTGCGGCTCGCCGCCGATCGCCGCGTCGATCTTGCGGAAGTCGAGCAGCCCCAGCACCGTGTCGTAGAACGCTTCCGAGCGCGCAAGGTCCGACACCGTCAGATAGACATGGTCGAGGCCCACCACTTCGACGCGCTCGGGCAGAAGATCGTTTGTCATGGCGCCAGCATAGCGGCAGGCGGGCGCCGCCGCGCCCCGCGATTATCGCATAACGGTGTTGACCGGCGCCGCCGATGGCGGGACGCTGCCTCGTCCGCGAAAGAGATCGCCATGCCGATGCTGATCGCCGTCCTGCTTGCGCTGGCGCCGCTGTGGAGCGCCGCGCCCCCGCAACCGCATCGCCTGGCGCTGGAAGCGCAGAAATACTGGGTCTATTGCATCGGCGACAAGGTCTCGGTCGAGATGTGGGACCTCGAACAGATGAAGGTGCGGCGCGGCTCCGATGTCTGCCAGCTGCACGA
>CAYXMO010000408.1:0-3248 GCA_964465935.1 uncultured Rhizobium sp. | reverse complement strand
GACCTTCGCCTTCGGAGGGCGACACTCTATCCAGCTGAGCTACGGGTGCCTGCGCCGCTCTATAGACCAGGCATGGCCCGCCCGGCAAACCGCGCCGTCTATCGCAGCAAATAGGGCAGAAAAATCAGCGTGCCGAGAACCACGGCACCGGCCGCGGTGATCAGGACGGCGCCGGCGGCGATGTCCTTGGAGACCTTCACCGAGGCATGGAAATCGGGCGAGACGACGTCGCACAGATGCTCGAACGCGGTGTTGACCGCTTCGGACACCCAGACCATCACGACGGCGACGACCAGCCAGCGCCAGTCGCCGGCATCGATCTTGAGAACCAGGCCGGCGGCGATGACGCCGAGCGTGGCGGCAAGATGAAGCCAGGCATTGTGCTGGGTGCGCAGCATCACCGCGATCCCGGCCAGCGCGTGGCGGATGCTCTTCAAGCGTCCGAGCACGGTGAATGCCGGCCTGGCGCCGCTCATGGCCGCGTCACGCCAGCGCCGCCAAGGCGGCGCTCACCACCTCGCCGGCGTGGCCCCACACCATGCGCTTCCACTCCGGCGTGTCGGGATAGAAGGCGTCGCGCAGTTCCAGGCGGATGGCCTTGGCGTCCTTGTGCTTGTGCCGGCCGGCCGCGAAACAGTGCAGCCAATTGTCCTTGCGCAAAGCGTTGAACACGGTGCGGGTGTCGCGGGTGCCGACTTCCAGCGCCGCGAAGGTGAGCTCGACGCCTTTCAGCCATTTGGCCACCGCCTTGTCGATCGTGCCCGAGAGCGGCGCCGAGACCGATTCGCCCGCTTCGCTCGAAGCGACGCGGGCGCCCCACATCGCTTTGGCCCGCTTATAGGGCGCGCTTCCGGGCAGGTCTTCGGTGATCATCTCGCCGGCGCCGAATTTGCCCAGCCCGGTGTGGAAATCGATCACCGTCAGCTTTTTGACTCCCTTCAAGCTCTCGGCGAAGACATCCTTGAGCATCTTCAGCGACCATGCTTCGCGCGCGCCGCCGTAATAGACGCCGTCGGGATATTTGTACTGGCCCTTGGAGATCGCTTCCTGCAGCGCGAAAGCGTCATGCGCTTTGAGGAACTCGGTCAGCCGCGCATTCGCGATCTTGAGCGCGCCCTCCGAGATGTCGCGCGGCGAGATCGCGTCGGCCAGGCGGTCGTAAGGCTCGTTCGCCGGCGGCTGCTTGAAGTCGATGCAGTTGCGGTTGATGTCGGCATTGTCCTCGTTGACGCGCCGGTCCCAGGAAAAGCCGTAGGGATTGAGCGCGTGCAGCAGCACGATCTTGGTCCCCTTCGGCGCCCGCGCCGCGAGGCCTTCGCGCATCAAGCCGATCTGGACGCCGGAGCCGAAATAGCCCTCGACGCCATGCGTCGCCGAGATCAGCAGCAGCGCCTTCTTGGCCTCGCGCGGGCCGATCACAGCGGTGTCGAGGAACAAGGGCTTGCCGTCGCGGCCTTTCACTTGCGGATGGACGCGGGCGACGACGTCGATGCCGGCGGCTTCGCAGGCGGCGATGAAGGCGTGGCGGCCCTGGCGGTAGTCGGCGGGAAAATGGTCTTCGGGATCGGCGCTCATGGCCTATACTCTAGCGGCTAATCCGGAATTCGGAATGACGTTGTTCGGCGCCTTGGAGGATTTGCGGTCGCGGCCGATCGGTAACCTGGCGGCGGCGCGGGCGCGCAAGGCGGGATTTCGCAGCCATCCCATCGCGCGCTCGAACCATCACTACGGCGAAGCGCTGTGCGATGTGCGGGGCCTGGGTATCGCGGGCGAAAACTACTATTTCGGCACGCGCAATCCGCCCTATTGGCGCCGCATCGAAGGCGCGGTGCCCGACCTCAAGGTCCGCCAAACGGTGGCCGGCAAGCTGGCGCGGGTGAATGCGCGGCTGGGCGTCGCTGGCCTCGAACTCTTCGTGTTCGACGCCTGGCGGCCCCGGGCGGTGCAGGCCTATTTCCACGACGTCTGGATGCCGGCGGAGATCAGGCGGCGCCAGCCGGCGCTCGGCGGCGCGGCGCTGACGGCGGAAGTCGAACGCTACTGGGCCGCGCCCAGCGTCGACGAAAACTCGCCGGCGCCGCATGCCACCGGCGCGGCGGTCGATCTTACGATCCGCTGGAAGGGCGGCGATCCGTTATGGATGGGCTCGATCTTCGACGACGCGACGGAACTGGCGCACCGCGACCGCTTCGAAACGCTGCGCGAGGATGCGATGTCGTTCTCCGGCGAGGAAGCCCGCGCCAACCGCCGCCTGCTGCATTGGGTGATGGCCGAAGAAGATTTCGCCGACCATGCCGACGAGTGGTGGCACTTCTCCTGGGGCGACCAGCTCTGGGCGGCGCTGACGGGTGCAACGGCGGCACATTACGGATTGGCCGACCCTATTTGAGGATCGGCCGGAACGCGCCGTCCCAGTCCTCGCCCGGCGGGTTGTCCTGGAAATAGGCGATGCGCGCCAGGTGCAGATCGTAGAGCTTCTGGCTGGCGCCGGAGAGCTTGCGGCATTGCTCGATCAGCTCGCGCGCCTTCTCCCATTGCCGCGTGCGCAGCGATTGGAAGATGTGGTCGTGGAAGGTCAGAAGGGCGCGGAATTTGGGGCTGGCGCGCATCACCGGGCTGCCCAGCATCGCGTAAAGCTTGAGCGGCGCGTCATGCGCGCCGGCGGCGATGTAATCGACTTCCAGGAAGGCGAAGCCGCGCTCGGCCGCCTTGCGCGTGTCGTCGGCGACGATCACCGCGGGGCCGTATTGCGCCGAGAGGTCCTGGATGCGCTCGGCTTCGACCGCGCAGTCGCCGGTCACCGAATAGGCGGTGCGGCCATGCGCCGAGAAGCCGCCGGCGATGGCCTGGCTGGTGGAGACGCCGATCCCGATCTCGACCGGGGCGAAGGCGACGCCGTCATTGCGCCGCTCATGGGTGATCACTTCGTTGCTGCGGGCGATCGCTTCCATCATTGCATTCGCCGCTTCGCAGGCATGGATCGCGTGCTCGGGATCGTCCAGCGGCGCATTCCAGAAGGCGCTGAAGCCGTCGGCGGTCAGCCGGTCGATGGTGCCGCCGCGCGCCAGCGCCACGTCCATCAGCGGCACCAGCACGCGCTGCATCAGCCGGGTGAAGGCGGCGGGATCGTCCTTGAAGGATTCGGCGAGGCCGCGGAATTCGCGCACGCCGCAGTGCAGATAGGTCACGGTGCGGCTGACGCCGTCCATCTTCAGCAGCGCCGGCCGGCGCGCGATCTGCTCGATGAC
>CAYXMO010000407.1:0-3253 GCA_964465935.1 uncultured Rhizobium sp. | reverse complement strand
CCGATTTCTGGAGCGCCGCCGCGGTCCATTCCGGCGACATGTTCATGGAGCTGATGTACCGCCACGAATTCGTTCCCGTGCTGCGCGCCCTGGCCAAGAACGGCGGCGACATGAAGAAGTGGGTCGACGATTTCTGGGACGCCAAGAAAACCAAGGACAGCGACGTCCATATCATCATGATGCTGGCCCAGGCCGCGAGCTTCGATCCCGATCCGAGCCAGCCTTACGGCCTGCGCCTGCCCGTGACGCTCGACACCTGCGAGATCATCCCCGAGCGCTGGGCCAACTGGCTCGCCTGGGACCCGCTGACCCTGGTCGAGAGCCACGGCGAGGGCCTCAAGAAGCTCAAGGCGCTCTACATCGATTGCGGCGACATCGACCAGTTCAATTTGATCTACGGCGCCCGCCGCATGCACAAGCGGCTGGACCAGCTCGGCGTCAGGCACACCTACGAGGAATTCCCCGACGATCATTCGTCGGTGGACTACCGCATGGATGTGAGCTTGCCGATCCTGGCGAAGGCACTATCTGCGTAAAACCGCTGTTTGAAATCGTGAAGCCGCTCTAACCCGCCCGCGTGCCGTCCGGCACCGGCGCTTCGGGCACCGCCAGCACCGGCGTGACGCCGTCGGCATAGCCGAGGTCGAACACCATGCCGTGGCTGATCACGCCTTTCATCTTGCGCGGCGCCAGGTTGACCACGAACAGCGCCTGCCGTCCTTCGATCTCTTTGGGATTGGCGCGTTCCTGCTTCATGCCGGAGACAATGACGCGCTCATGGTCGCCGAAACTGACGCGCAACTGCACCAGCTTGTCGGCGCCTGGAACATCGGTGACTTCCAAGATCGTACCGACGCGGATGTCGAGCTTGTTGAGGTCGTCGATGCCGATCTCGGGCTTGATCGCGGCGGGTATCACTCAAAGACCCTCGATCATCTTCAGCCAGGCATCCTCGTCGATCACCTGCACGCCATGGGTCTGGGCGTCCTTCAGCTTCGATCCCGCGCCGGGTCCCGCCACGACGAGATCGGTCTTGGCCGATACCGATCCGGAAACCTTGGCGCCCAGCGACTCGGCCCGCGCCTTGGCTTCCTGGCGCGTCATCTTTTCCAGAGAGCCGGTGAACACCACCGTCTTGCCGGCGACCGGCGAGCCTTCGATCTTGCGCGCCGCCATCGGCGCGACATCGACTTCCTTGAGCAGGTTCCGGACCAGCTTCTTGTTGTGCGGCTCATCGAAGAAGTCCTTGATCGCCTCGGCCACCACGTCGCCGATGCCGCCGATGGAATTGAGATCCTCGACCGCGTCCTTCTCGGCCATCTTTTCGAGAAAGGCATCGACGGTCAGATAGTGCCGGGCGATCAGCCGCGCATTGGTCTCGCCGACATGGCGGATGCCGAGCGCGTTGACGAAGCGGTCGAAGGCGATGGTGCGGCGCGCGTCGATGGCGCCGACCAGGTTCTCGACCAGCTTGCTGTCCTCGTCGTCGTCCTTCTTGGACTTCTTGACCTCGCCCTTGCCTTCCTTGGCGCGGCGCTCCGCCGCCTGCTCGGCGCGGCGTTCGGCCAGCGCGCGATCCAGCTCGGCCGGCTTCTTGGCCAGGCGGAAGATGTCGGCCGGCTCCTTGAGCAGGCCCTTCTCGAACAGCGTCTCGATGTAGGTGCCGCCGAAGCCTTCGATGTCGAACGCCAGCCGCGAGACGAAGTGGCGCAGCCGCTCCACAGCCTGGGCCGGGCAGATCAGGCCGCCGGTGCAGCGGCGGTCGACCTCCTCCTTGCCGGTCTTCTCATCGACCTCGCGCACCGCATGGCTGCCGCAGGCCGGACAGGCGTGCGGGAATTCGTATTCCTTGGCGCCGCGCTTACGCTTTTCCGTCACCACCCGCACGACCTGGGGGATGACATCGCCGGCGCGCTGGATCACGACGGTGTCGCCCAGCCGCACGTCGAGCCGCTTGATCTCGTCCTCATTGTGCAGCGTCGCGTTCTCGACCACGACGCCGCCGACGGTGATCGGCTTCAGCCGCGCCACCGGCGCCAGCTTGCCGGTGCGCCCGACCTGGATGTCGATGTCTTCGAGCACGGTCTGCGCCTGCTCGGCGGGGAATTTGTGCGCGACGGCCCAGCGCGGCGAACGCGACACGAAGCCGAGGCGGTCCTGCAGGTCGAGGCGGTCGACCTTGTAGACCACGCCGTCGATGTCATAGCCGAGGCCGCTGCGCTTCTCCTCCATGCCGCGGTAGAATTCGAGCACCGCTTCGACGCTCTCGACCCGCTTGATCAGCGGATTGACTTTGAAGCCGTACGCCTTGAACGCCGCCAGCATGTCCCACTGCGTCTTGGCCGGCAGCGCGCTGACCTCGCCCCAGGTGTAGGCGAAGAAGTGCAGCGGCCGCTGCCGGGTCATCGCCGGATCGAGCTGGCGCACCGCGCCGGCGGCGGTGTTGCGCGGGTTGACGAAGAGCGGCTTGCCGTCCTTCTCCTGGCGCTTGTTGAGGGCGGCGAAATCCTTGTGGGTCATGTAGACCTCGCCGCGCACTTCCAGAACCTTGGGCGGCTTGCCGGAAAGGCGCAGCGGCACGTCTTGGATGGTCTTGAGATTGGCGGTGATGTCCTCGCCCTCGGCGCCGTCGCCGCGCGTCGCGCCGCGCACGAAGACGCCGTTCTCGTAGCGCAGCGACGCCGACAGCCCGTCGATCTTGGGCTCGGCGGTGATGGCGAGATCGTCGTCTTCCTTCATACCCAGGAAGCGGCGAACCCGGAGCACAAACTCCCGCACGTCCTCGTCGCTGAAGGCGTTGTCGAGCGACAGCATCGGCTTGGCGTGCACGACCTTGGCGAATTTGGCCGACACCGCGGCGCCGACGCGGTGCGACGGACTGTCGGCGCGCACCAGCAGCGGAAAGCGCGCCTCGATCGCGTCGTTGCGGCGGCGCAGCGCGTCGTAGTCGGCGTCGGAGATGCTGGGCGCGTCTTGCGCGTGATAGCGCCGGTCGTGCTCGGAGATCTCGGCGGCGAGACGGTCGAGTTCCTTGCCGGCTTCGACCGAGGTCAGCTTGTCGACGGGTTTCTTGCTCATGCGCGTTTGCGCTTTCTAGCAGGCGGCGTGCGCGCTTCGGTCAGCAGCCGCCGCGCCGCGGAGCGAGCCTCGTCGGTCACCGCCGCGCCAGACAGCATGCGCGCGACCTCTTCCAGGCGGGCGTCGTCGTCGAGCAGCGTCACCCTGGTCTTGTCGCCGCTGCGTGTGATGCGGA
>CAYXMO010000406.1:0-3270 GCA_964465935.1 uncultured Rhizobium sp. | reverse complement strand
AGGATGCCGCCGGCGAACATCAGGCCGATGACCTGCAGCAGCTCGACGGTGACCGCCGCCAGGCAGACGCGCAGCACCACCGCGGCGACCAGGCCCCAGAAGATCACTTTGCGGCGGATGACCTGCGGCACGCGCGACGCCGCCATGCCGATGACGATGGCGTTGTCGCCGGCGAGCACGATATCGATGAGCAGCACTTGCAAAAGCGCGAACAGACCGCCGTGGGTGAACAATGGCTCCAACGCGTTACCTCGGCTCTGATGCGCTTACGGCCAGCGCACTTCGGGCGGCATCGACACCAGGATGGCGTCGATGTTGTGGCCGGTCTTCAGGCCGAAAAGCGTGCCGCGGTCCCACAGCAGGTTGAACTCCACATAGCGGCCGCGGCGCACGAGCTGATGGTGGCGCTCGGCGTCCGTCCAAGGCTGCCCCATCCGCTTCCTTACGATTTGGGGATAGACCTGCGCAAATGCGAGTCCCACGTCCTTGGTAAAGGCGAAATCTTTCTCCCAGTCGCCGCTGTTGTGGCGGTCGAAGAAGATGCCGCCGACGCCGCGCGGCTCCTTGCGGTGCGGCAGGTAGAAGTACTCATCGCACCATTTCTTGTATTTCTCATGGGTGCCGGGCCCGAAGGCATCGCACGCTCGCTGCATTGCAGCATGAAAATCGCGGGCGTCGTCGTCGTTGGGATACATCGGCGTCAGGTCGGCGCCGCCGCCGAACCAGCTCGCGGTCGTGGTGATCATATGGCGGGTGTTCATATGCACCGCCGGCACATGGGGCGAGCGCATATGCGCGATCACCGAGATCGAGCTCGCCCAGAAGCGCCGGTCGTCGTCGGGTGCGCCCAGCGTCTTGCCCGCTTCGGGCGACAGCGTCCCGTTCACGGTCGAGACGTTGACGCCGACCTTCTCGAACACGCGGCCATGCATCACGCTCATCATGCCGCCGCCGGCATCGCTGCCGTCGTCGTTGCGCCGCTCGGTCGGGGTACGGACGAAAGCGCCCGGCGGCAGCTCGCTGTGTTGCCCGCGCGTATACTCCCGCTCGATCTGCTCGAACTCGGCGCACAGCCGGTCGCGCAGCGATTCGAACCAGTCGCGGGCGCGCTGCTTGTGATCGTCGAGTTGGGTCGTCACGCGGGAAACAATCCTGTCTGGCGCAGCGCTTCGCCCAATACCATGGCGCCGGCCTGGGCCACATTGATCGAACGCAAGCCCGATTTCAGCGGAATACGCAAGCGCGCGTCGGCGCGATCATGCACGAAGCCGGGGGCGCCGGCGCTCTCCCGCCCCAGCACGATTTTGTCATCGGGCGCGAAAGCGAACGCGGTATAGGGCACGTCGCCCTTGGAGGTCAGCAGCACGATCCGCCCTTGTGTGTGCTGCGCCAGGAACGCGTCCCAGGAGGCATGGCGGACGTAAGTTGCGTGCTCCAGATAATCCATCCCCGCCCGCCGCAGCTGCGCGTCCGAAAACACGAAGCCGCAAGGCTCGACGATGTCGACCGCCACGCCCAGGCAAGCCCCCAGCCGCAGCAGGCTGCCGGCATTGGGCGCGATATCGGGCTGGAACAGGACAAGGCGCATGGCTTGACTTACTTTAAATAGTACAGTACTTACCTAATCCATAGTAAGGAGATCTCGGAAACATGGCGAAATATGATCCGCTGAAGCGCTTTCTGGAAGCGCGGACCACCCAATCCCTGCCCATGAGCTTTGCCGAGGTCGAAAAAGTACTTGGCGCGAAGCTGCCATCGTCCGCTTCGGCCTACCAGGCTTGGTGGGCCAACGAGGCGACTGGCAGTCATGTCCAAGCTCGCTCCTGGATGGCCGCCGGCTACCAGACGGAGCAGGTCGACCTCGCGGCACGACATCTTGTCTTCAAACGAACGCAGCCACGGTCGTTTTCCCACGCCACGATTGGCGATGTGATCGGAAAGAAGTTTCAGGCGTCGGGCCTGCAGGAGGACACACGAATGTTCAAACCAACTGAATCCGCAACCATCAACATTCCGCCCGGCGCCAAACTCACCCACCATCCCGCCTTCGGCGCGATGAAGGGCATGTTCACGATCGAGCCCGGCTACGACATCACCAAGCCCGTCTATAGCGATGCGGAGTGGAAAGAGATCGAGAAAGAGATGGAAGCGGACTGGGATCAGATCTATGCGCCTGATCGCAAATGAGTGGGCAAATTCTGCTCGATACCTGCGCGGTGATCTGGCTGGTAGAGGGCGTGTTGCCCGAGCCTGCGGAGAAATTGCTTCTTGAGCAATACAAAAGGGGCGAAACGGTCTACGTCTCGCCCTTCACCGCGTGGGAAATCGGCGCAAAAGCATCGCATGGAGGTTTTCGCTCCGCGCTTACGCCTGACATGTGGTTGGCGCGTGTCGTCGCGCTTCCCGGCGTCGGGTTTGCGGACCTTCCCGCAAAAGTGCTTCTCGATTCATGGCGGCTGCCGGGCCGGATGAACAAAGACCCCGCCGACCGCATCATCGCCGCCACGGCGCGCGAGTACGGCTACACCGTCATGACCCGCGATGCGGCGCTTCTGGACTATGGCGCCCAAGGCTATCTCAGCGTCTTCGCATGCTGAGCCGCGCCGTCACGGGCGCGTCGCAACCCTGTGAATCTCCGGCATTTTATGCGTCATCGTGCCGCAAGACCCTACCGATTGAGCGCTCTATTTTGCCCCCGCAAAGCGGCGCGCGCTGCTGAGTCCCGGGGACGTGTTTCCTCACCCTCGGAGCATCTCGAACGACGTTTCTAACGAACGACATAGGTGAAGCCTTGGCCACCAGCACGACCGCCGAACCGACGCGGCGCGACTTTATCTACGTAGCCACGGGCGCCATGGCGGCGGTCGGCGCCGCCGCCGTCGCCTGGCCGCTGATCGACCAGATGAACCCGAGCACCGCGGTCCTCGCGCTCGCCTCGATCGAGGTCGACCTGTCGCCGATCGTCGTCGGCCAGGCCGTGACCTACAAGTTCCGTGGCCACCCGCTGTTCATCCGCCGCCGCACCCCGGCCGAGATCGCCGCCGCCGCCGCCGTCAACGTCGCCGATCTGCCCGATCCGTTGGCGCGCAATCTCAATCTGCCCGACACCGCGCCCGCCACCGCCGCCAACCGCGAGGTCAAGCCCGAATGGCTGGTGGTCAGCGGCGTCTGCACGCATCTGGGCTGCACGCCCACCGCGCATGAAGGCGATTTCGGCGGCTGGCTCTGCCACTGCCACGGCTCGATGTACGACACCGCCGGCCGCATCCG
>CAYXMO010000405.1:0-3280 GCA_964465935.1 uncultured Rhizobium sp. | reverse complement strand
CCATTGCGCTTGCCTTGCCCTTGGACTACCCCCTCCCTATCATCCGCCGCCTTTTGCCGCCAAATCGGGACTTTCATGCTTCAGACCATTCGGAAATTCGCGACGTCGAGGATCGTGGCGGTTCTGTTTTTCGGACCGCTGATCGCCAGCTTCGCGATCTGGGGCATCGCCGACATTTTCCGCGGCAGCTCGGACACCAATGTCTTCACCCTGGGCTCGGTCCAGGTCCCGGTCGATCAGTTCCAGCGCGAGTTCCACAACGCGTTGCGCAGCGCCGGCCCGGCGCCGACGCCCGACCAGAGCAAGGCGATCGGCCAGCAGGTGCTCGACCGCATGACCCTGGCGACGGCGCTCGACATGCTGACCGCCAGCCTCGGCCTGACCGCGACCGACGGACGGGTGCAGCAGGAAGTCCAGAGCATCAACGCCTTCAACGGGCCGCTGGGCGGCTTCGACCACGACACCTTCCTGCGCGTGATCACCCAGGCCGGCTACAGCGAGGACGAATTCATCGCGGTGTCGCGCAAGGACGCGGCGCGCGGCCAGATGCTGCGGGCGGTCGAGGGCGGCTATATGATGCCGCAGGATTATGCGCGCGCGATCTTCTCCTTCATCAACGAAATGCGCGCGGTGCAATACGTCACGGTCACGCCGGCCTCGATCGGCGAGATTGCGCCGCCCGGCGAAACCGTGCTCGCCGATTATGTGAAGGCCCATCCCGAGCGCTTCTCGACGCCCGAATACCGCACCGCGAGCGTCGCGGCAATCTCGGTCGACGACCTGGCATCGGCCATGGCGGTGACCGACAAGCAGATCGCGGTCGAGCTCGACACCAACAAGGCCGACTACGTCACGCCGGAAAAGCGCGTGCTCGAGCAGATCAGCTTCACGTCCGAGGACGAAGCCAAGGCGGCGCGCGCCGCGCTCGACGGCGGCAAGACTTTCGAAGCCCTCGCCGCCGAGCGCGCGCTCAAGCCGGCGGACTACCAGCTCGGCGAGCTGACGCAGGAGGATCTGGGAATCGATCCGGCCCGCGCCCAGGCGGCGTTCGCGCTCGCCGCCAACGCCATCAGCGCGCCGGTGAAAGGCAATCTCGGCTGGGTGCTGCTGCACGTCACCAAGATCACGCCGGGAACCGCCAAGAGCCATGACGAGATCAAGCTGGCGCTGCAGAAGAAGCTGGCGATGAGCAAGATCAGCGACATGTCCAACGTCTTCACCGACGCGGTCGCCGACGGCGCCAGCGTCGAAGACGCGGCGCGCAAGGCCGGCATGCACTACACCCGCGTCGCCGCGGTCGACGAAAAAGGCCTGGCGCCGGACGGCAGCAAGGCCGCGGCGGCGGCCAACGCCGACCTCCTGGCGGCGCTCTTCAAGGCCGAGATCGGCGACGAAGGCGATCCGTTCCCGAGCGCCGACGGACAGAACCTCTTCGCAATCCAGGTCGACGGCGTGACGCCGCCCAAGGTCAAGGCGCTCGACGCGGTGCGCGCCGATGCCGTGGCGCGCTGGATCGCCGAGCAGCGGGCGCAGAAGCTGCGCGCCAAGGCGGCGGCGCTGGCGGCCAAGGCGACGGCCGATCATTCGCTCGCCGCCGTCGCCGCGGCGCTGGGCGCGCCGGTGCAGACTAGCCCGGCGCTGACACGGCGCAGCAATGAGGGCCTGTTCACGGCGCCGATCGTGCACGCGCTGTTCGCAGCGCCGGCCGGCGGCGCGGTCGCGCTGGAGAACCCCGACGGCAGCTACCTCATCGCGCGCATCTCGGGCATCGCCCATCCGCCGCAGCCGGAAAACAACCTGCAATACCTGCAGGGCGTCAGCGAGCTGTCGCACGACATCTCCGGCGACTTCACCGTGACGCTGGCCAAGGCCGAGCAGGAGGCCGAGGGGCTTACGATCAACCAGAAGCTGGTCGACTCGACGATCGGCGGCGGGTCGGGATCGTGAGCGGCCGATGGCGACCCTTCCCGAGTTCGGCGCCTTCGCGCAGGCCTATGACGCCGGGCGCGCGCAAGTCGTCTACACCAAGCACATAGCGGATTTGGAGACGCCGGTTTCGGCGTTCCTCAAACTCGGCGACGGGCGCGACAACGCCTTCCTGTTCGAAAGCGTCCAGGGCGGCGAGACACGCGGGCGCTATTCGATCATCGGGCTCAAGCCCGACCTGATCTGGCGCTGCCGGGACGGCGAAGCGGCGATCAACCGCCAAGCCCGCTCCGACGCCGACAAATTCGTGCCGGAGACGGGCAAGCCGCTGCAAAGCCTGCGCGCGCTGGTGAACGAATGCCGCATGGAGCTGCCGCCGGGCGTGCCGCCTTCGGCCGCGGGGCTCTACGGCTATCTCGGCTACGACATGGTGCGGCAGATCGAGAAACTGCCCAACGTGCCGCCCGATCCGCTCGGCCTGCCCGACGCGATCCTGATCCGCCCGACCATCACCACGGTGTTCGACACGGTACGCGACGAGATCATGATCGTCACGCCGGTATGGCCGCAGAGGGGCGTCGACGCGCGCGCCGCCTATGCGCGGGCCTGCGAGCGGCTGCAGGACACGGTCGACGACCTGGAGCGCCCTGCCCCGGCGGCACCGGCGGCGCCGGACAACCTGCCGCCGTTCACGCCGATCGAATCCAACACCACGCATGACGAATATCTCGCCATCGTCGAGCGGGCGAAGGAATACATCCGCGCCGGCGATGTGTTCCAGGTGGTGCCGAGCCAACGCTTCCGCCGCGCCTTCACGCTGCCGCCGTTTTCGCTCTACCGGGCGCTGCGCCGGCTGAACCCCTCGCCGTTCCTCTACAACCTCGCTTTCCCCGGCTTTTCGATCGTGGGATCGAGCCCGGAAATCCTGGTGCGGCTGCGCGACGGCACGGTGACGATCCGCCCCATCGCCGGCACAAGGCCGCGCGGCAAGACGGCGGGCGAGGACACCGCACTGGCCGAGGAACTGATGGGCGACCCCAAGGAACGGGCCGAGCACCTGATGCTGCTGGACCTGGGGCGCAACGATGTCGGGCGCGTGGCGCAGACCGGCGAGGTGAAGGTCACCGCCAGCTTCTTCATCGAGCGCTACAGCCATGTGATGCACCTGGTGTCCAATGTCGAAGGCAAGATCAGGCCCGGGCTTGACGCCATCGACGCGCTGTGCGCCGGGCTGCCGGCCGGCACGCTGTCCGGGGCGCCCAAAATCCGCGCCATGGAGATCATCGACGAGTTCGAGAAGGAAAAGCGCGGCGCGGTCTATGCCGGCGCGGTCGGCTATTTCGGCGCCGACGGC
>CAYXMO010000404.1:0-3284 GCA_964465935.1 uncultured Rhizobium sp. | reverse complement strand
CCTTGACGCGGCCGAAGATCACGCCGGTGACGCGGGTCTGCTCGTTGAAGGCGCGTTCGAGCTTGATCCAGCTCTCTTCGCGGCGGGCCTTGTCGCGCGACAGGACGGCTTCACCGAGCGCGTTCTCCACGCGCTCCAGGTAAACCTCGACCTGGTCGCCGACCTTGACGGTGACCGGCATGCCGGGCATCGCGAATTCCTTGAGGGAAACGCGGCCTTCGGTCTTCAGGCCGACATCGACGACGGCGAAGTCGTTCTCGACGGCGACGACGGTGCCGGTGATGACGGCGCCCTCTTGCGGCGATTGGGTCTCGAAGGAGGCTTCGAGCATGGCCGCGAAATCGTCGCGGCTGGGGGAGGCGATGGATTCGTCTCTGACTTTGGTTGCGGTCGCGTGGCGAGCCATTCGGATATTTTCCAGTCGTACGGTTGTGCCGAGTGGCTTTCGCCAATGGACTTCCCGAGCGGATGTGCGTCCGCGCGGGCGGTTGGGTTGTCAGCAAAGTTCGGGTGGCTCGATGAGGGCCGCCGGGTCTCCTAACCCCTGTGGCGATCCTTGAGCGCGCGCTCGATCTTGGCGGAAACCAAGGCGAGAGCAGCCGCGAACGCGGGCTCTATACCCAGATTGGAGGTGTCGAGCAAGGCGGCGTCCGGGGCCTGTTTCAAGGGGGAGACGGCGCGGGTACGGTCGGCGTGGTCGCGGGCGAGGATTTCGGCCAAAAGCCCGGCTTCGTCACGGGAAATACCCAGGGTCTTGAGCTCCAGCCAGCGGCGGTGGGCGCGCACTTCGGGGTCGGCATCGACGAAGAGCTTGGCGGTGGCATCGGGGGCGATGACGGTGCCGATATCGCGGCCGTCCATGACGGCGCCGAAACTGCCGCCGGGTGGGTGGTCGAGGAACGACTTCTGGAAGTCGTGCAGCGCGGCGCGGACCGCCGGGATGGCGGCGACCTGGCTCGCCGCCTTGCCGACGACATCGGTGCGGATCGCGGGATTGCCGGCCTTGGTCAGATCGATGGCGCGGGCGCCCTTGAGGGCATCCGCCTCGTTGCCCGGGTCGCCCTGGTCGTCGAGCACAGCGAGCGCGGTCAGGCGGTAGAGCGCGCCCGAGTCCATGTGTGCGAAGTTGAAGTGGCGCGCGAGCCGCTTGGCCAGCGTGCCCTTGCCTGACGCCGCGGTGCCGTCGACGGCGATGACGATGCTCATGTGTTCACGACCTGAAAATCGGCGCCGAGGTCGCGCAGCAGCTTTTCGAATTCCGGGAAGCTGGTGGCGATCATCGCGGTGTCGTCGACGCTGACCGGGTCCTTCGACGCCAGACCCAGGATGAGGAAGCTCATCGCGATGCGGTGATCCAGATGCGTCGCGACGCGGGCGCCGCCGGGAGCGCCCTGGACTCCCCTGCCCGCGACCGACAGCGTCGCGTCCTTGCCGTCGTTCACGACCGCGATGGAAAGGCCGCAAGCCTTGAGACCGTCGGCGATGGCGGTGAAGCGATCGCTTTCCTTGACGATCAATTCGTCGAGACCGCGCATCACCGTCTTACCTTCCGCAAACGACGCGGCGACGGCGAGGATCGGGTATTCGTCGATCATCGACGGCGCGCGCTCCGGCGGCACTTCGACGCCCTTGAGCACGGAGGCGCGGGCGACGAGATCGCCGATGCGCTCGCCGCCGCTGCTGCGCTCGTTTTCAACGGCGATGTCGGCGCCCATTTCCAGCAGCGTGGTGACGAGCCCGATGCGGCGCGGGTTGAGCAGGACGCCGGGGATGCGCACCTCCGACCCCGGCACGATCAGCGCCGCGACCAGTGCAAACGCCGCCGACGAGGGATCGCGCGGCACATCGACGGCGCAAGGCTTGAGCTCGACCTGGCCGGTGACGTGCACCGCTTCACCTTTGGCGAGCGTTTCGACTTCGATCTCAGCCCCGAAGGCGGCGAGCATCTTCTCGGTGTGGTCGCGGGTGAGCTCGCTCTGGCTGATGCGCGAGCGCCCCGGCGCGCCGAGCGCGGCGAGCAACATCGCCGATTTGACCTGGGCGGAGGCGACGGCGACGTGATGCTCGACGGCGATCGGGCGGCTGGCGCCGACGAGCGTCACCGGCATCAGACCGCGGGCGCGCGCGGCGTAGGTCGCGCCGAAATGGTTGAGCGGATCCAGGACACGGGCCATCGGCCGGCCGCGCAGCGAGGCGTCGCCCGTGAAGACGGCGGTAAGCGGCGTGGTCGCCATGGCGCCCATGACGAGACGCGAGCCGGTGCCGGAATTGCCGAAATCCAGGACGTTGTCGGGCTCGCCCCAGCCGCCGACGCCGGTGCCTTGGACGCTCCAGGCGCCCGGGCCCTTGCGGGTCACCGTGGCGCCGAAAGCCCGCATCGCGGCCGCGGTATTGAGCACGTCCTCGGCCTCCAAAAGGCCGGTAATGGCGGTCTCGCCGACCGTCAGGGCGCCCAGAATCAAGGCCCGGTGGGAGATGGATTTGTCGCCCGGGACCGCCGCGACCCCGCGCAGGGGCGAAGATCGGCGCGATTTCAAGGGCCTGGCAGCGCCGGAACTATGCATTTTTGCGCCCCAAAAGCTCTTTGACAGCCGGTGTCAGGCGTGGCAAACGACCCGCCTTCCAAAGAAACCCTTCTTTCACGGGAAGCAACAGCTTGGTCAAGGCAGATCTCGGTTTGAAGCGCGTGTGCCCGTCTTGCGCGGCGCGGTTCTACGACCTCCAGAAGCGTCCCATCGAGTGCCCGAAGTGTCAGTTCAGCTTCGAGCCGGAGGCGATGTACAAGCAGCGCCGTCCGCGCCAGCCCGAGGCCGTCGCGGCCCAGGCCGTCCCCGCCGAGGCGGAGGACGAGGAGGCCGAGAACGAGGACGAGGAGGAAGAAGCCGAGGCCGACGACAAGGTGGTCGAGCCGGTCGAGGGCGAGGCGCCGATCCAGACCGCCGCCACCGGCGAGGATGAGGAAGAGGAAGACACCGCCGAGGAGTCCGAGACCGAAGGCGCCGGCATGTCGGTGGTCGACGAGGACGACATCGAAGACGTCGTCATCGAGGACGACGAGGAAGACGAGGAGGACAACAGCCTTCTCGAGGAAGACGAAGACGAGAACGACGACGTCAGCGGCATCATCGACGCTGATATTGAAAAGGATGAACGCTAGACGCGTTCATTGCGAGAAGGACGAACGCTAGTATTGTTTCGCGCATCGCGGCCCAACGCGGTGCGCACTGGTACGGGGCCATAGCTCAGCTGGGAGAGCGCCTGCATGGCATGCAGGAGGTCAGCGG
>CAYXMO010000403.1:0-3291 GCA_964465935.1 uncultured Rhizobium sp. | reverse complement strand
TAGGAAATCCGCACTTCCCCGCCTTTGGAGCCTTTGTGTATAACTTGAACTTTCAGACCTAAGGCGTTGGAAACACGGGATTCAAGATCGGCGATGTTCGGATCGGCCGGCGCCTTGCGCCCTTTGGATGCTTTCTTGATATTTGAACGCCGTTCGGCCTGCCGAACGTTGAGCGATCCTGCGATGATGTCCTTCGCCCGCGCCTCGGCATCGGCAAGCCCGATCAGGGTGCGGCCATGGCCGGCCGTCAGGCGGCCGTCGCGGATCATGGCGCGGACGGATTCGGGCAAGGTGAGCAGGCGCAGCGTGTTGGCGATATGGCTGCGGCTCTTGCCGACCTCCTTGGCCACCGTCTCCTGGGTGTATTTGAAGCGCTCCATCAGCTCGTAATAGGCCGCCGCTTCCTCGATGGCGTTGAGATCGGCGCGCTGGACGTTCTCGATGATCGCGATCTCGAGCGATTCGGCATCGCCCATCTCGCGCACCACCACCGGGACGTCGTGCAGCTTGGCGAGCTGGGCGGCGCGCCAGCGGCGCTCGCCGGCGACGATTTCATAGGCGTTGGCCTCGCCCTTGACGGGACGCACCAGGATCGGCTGCAGCACGCCCTTCTCGCGCACCGACTCGGCAAGATCGTTCAGCTCCTCGGGCGCGAAGCGCTTGCGCGGCTGGAATTTGTTGGGACGCAGAAAGGCGACCGGCAGCTTGTGGGTGCCGCGCGCCGCCTCGCCGCGGGTCGGCACCGCTTCTTCGCCGATCAACGCCGACAGGCCGCGGCCGAGGCCGCGATGACGCTCCTCCGCCGCCATCACGCCGCCGCCTTGAGCCGCTCGCGCTCGCGCGCGATCAATTCGCCGGCGAGCTTGATATAGGCCTGCGAACCGGGACAGCGCAGGTCGTAGACCAGCGCCGGCAGGCCGTGGCTGGGAGCCTCGGAAATACGCACGTTTCTGGGGATCGTCGTGCGATACACCTTGTCGCCCATATTGTCGCGCACATCGGCCTCGACCTGCTCGGAGAGCTTGTTGCGCTTGTCGAACATGGTCAGCACGATGCCCTGTATGTCGAGCCCGGGATTGAGATTCGCCTTCACCAGCTCGATGGTCTTGAGCAATTGCGACAGGCCTTCGAGGGCGAAGAACTCGCATTGCAGCGGCACGATCACCGCATCGGCCGCCGCCATCGCGTTCACCGTGAGCAGCGTCAGCGACGGCGGGCAATCGATCAGCACATAGGAGAACGGAGATGATCCGTGTGCGGAATAATCCGCGAGCGCGTCTTTCAGGATGTAGTTGCGCCGGCTGCGCTCGATCAGCTCCATCTCGGCGCCGGACAGATCCACCGTCGACGGCACGAGCGAGAGGCGCGGGATGCGCGTCGCCATGATCGCCTCGGCCACCCCGGCCTCGCCCATCAAGACGTCATAGGTGGTCAGCCGGCGCTCGGCGCGCGGAATGCCTAAGCCCGTCGAGGCGTTGCCCTGGGGGTCCAGGTCGATCACCAGGGTCGGCTCGCCGACGGCGGCCAAGGCGGTGCCCAGGTTGATCGCGGTCGTGGTCTTGCCGACGCCGCCCTTCTGGTTGGCGACGACGAGGACCCTGGGCCGTCTTTGGTCAGGCATGACGAAGCTCCCGGACCTCCAGAATGACCCCAGAAGGATCGGTTTGGCTGGGATGCTGGAAGGCCTTCATCCTCCAAGATTTACCGGCTTCGGTCAATTCGACCGCTATGGATTGACCTTTGAGAAACAGGCAAACCGTATGTCTGGCAGCCATTTGCTGTGCATAGCCGAGCAGCTTGTCCAGCGGCGCCAGCGCCCGTGCGGTCACGACATCGACAGGCTGGTGGCGCTCAGCCTCGATGCGGACATTGCGGATGCCGACATTGAGCCGCATCCGTTGCGCCGCCGCTTCCAGGAATTCGGCCTTCTTGCGGATCGACTCGTAGAGCACGACCTCTGCCCTGCCCCGCAGCAGCTCCGCCAGCACCAGCCCCGGGAACCCTGCCCCGCTGCCCAGGTCGGCGACGGTTTTCACATAGGCCGGCATCAGCGGCACGAGCTGGGCCGAGTCCCAGACATGCCGCCGCCAGACATCGGCCATGGCGTTCTTGGACACCAGATTGTGGCGCTGGTTCCAGTCCTCCAGCAGCCCGACATAAGCCTTCAGCCTGGCCAATGTTTCACGTGAAACACCCGTCCTGGCGGCGAAATCCTCGGGCCCGAAGGCGTCAGGAGGCGCGGCGGACATGCGCCAGCACGATGGTCAGGGCTGCCGGCGTGACGCCGTCGATCCGCGCCGCCTGGCCGAGCGTCCCCGGCCGGATGCGGCCGAGCTTGGTGGCGCATTCGGTCGAAAGCCCGGGAATGGCGCGGTAGTCGAGCTCCTGTGGCAAGCGCAACGCTTCGTCCTTGCGGAAGGCCAGGATGTCGGCGTCCTGGCGGTCGAGATAGCCGGCATATTGGCTGTCGACGTCGAGCTGCTCGACGACGTCGGAGGCGAAGCCCCCGATCTGCGGCCAGACCTTGGCCAGCGCCGGCAAATCGATTCCCGGCAGGCTGAGCAGATCCAGTGCCGACCGCCGCACGCCGTCGAGCCGCACCGCCATGCCGTGCTTCTGGGCTTCGTTCGGCGTGAGGTTCAGGCTGCGCATGGTTTCGCGCGCCGCCTCAAGCCGCTGCATTTTCCCGGCAAAGGCCGCGCTGCGCGTGGCGCCGACGCAGCCGGCGCGCTCGCCGATCGGAGTCAGGCGCTGGTCCGCGTTGTCGGCCCGCAGCGTTAGCCGGTATTCGGCGCGGCTGGTGAACATCCGGTACGGCTCGCTGACGCCTTTGGTGACCAGGTCGTCGATCAGCACGCCGATATAGGCCGCGGCACGGTCCAGCACGATGGCTGCGTTTCCGCCGGCGGCGCGCGCGGCATTGAGGCCGGCCATCAAGCCTTGCGCGGCGGCCTCCTCGTAGCCTGTGGTGCCGTTGATCTGGCCGGCGAGATACAAGCCCGGCGCCTTCTTGGTCTCCAGCGACGACTTCAGCTCGCGCGGATCGACATAGTCGTACTCGATGGCGTAACCCGGCCGCTTCACCGCGACGTTTTCGAGCCCCGGAATGGTCGCGAGCAGGGCGCGCTGCACGTCCCCGGGCAGGGAGGTCGAAATCCCGTTGGGGTAGACGGTGTCGTCGTCCAGACCCTCCGGCTCCAGGAATATCTGATGGCTGTCGCGGGCCGCGAAGCGCACCACCTTGTCCTCGATCGAGGGGCAATAGCGCGGACCGGTCGACTCGATCTGGCC
>CAYXMO010000402.1:0-3293 GCA_964465935.1 uncultured Rhizobium sp. | reverse complement strand
CAGTCCGCTCAGCAGCAGCAGCGCGCCGGCGCCGCGCACGATCACGAGCTGCAGCAGCCGCCCGAGCGAGCGCCGCGCATCGGCCAGTGCGTCGGCCATCGCCGCGCCGCGCGATCGCGGTTGATAGACGCCGCCCGCCATGATCCGACGCCCTGCCTGGCTCATGCCCGCTCCAAGACTGGAATTGCCCTTTCGAGTGCCGTCAGAATGGTTGACAGGTCGTTAACGAGCGCCACCCGGATGTAGGAAAAGCCAGGGTTTGTGCGGCTTTTCCCGGGTTCACAATCACGGCCCATATAGGCGCCAGGCAGGGTCCGCACCCCCGCCTCGCGCCACAATCGCAGCGCCGTCTCCTCGCCATTGCCGACGTCGAGCCAGAGGAAGAACCCGCCCTCCGGCACGCGAAAGCCGGCCCGGTTGCCGAGCATGCGCTGCGCCGCTGCGAACTTCTCCTGGTAGCCGGCGCGGTTGGCCACGACATGCGCCTCGTCGGACCACGCCGCCGTGCTCGCCGCGATGATCGGCAGCGGCACTTGCGGGCCGGCATAGTTGCGGAACTGGCGGAAGCGCTCGATCATCTTGGCGTCGCCCGCGACGATCCCGGAGCGCAGCCCCGGCAGTCCCGACCGCTTCGATAGCGAGTGAAAAGCCAGCAGCCTTTCATACGGGCTCCCGCGCAGTGGCAGCGCGCTCTTGGGTGGCGCGTTCAGGTAGATGTCGGCATAGCATTCGTCGGCGAACACCGCGAAGTCGTACCGATCGGCGAGCGCGAACAGCGTGCGCCAATAGTCCTCGCCGGCGCAGGCGCCTTCCGGATTGGACGGCGAGCAGATGTAGACCGCCGCGGTCCGCTCCAGCAGCGCCTTGGGCAGCGAGGCATAGTCGGGCAGAAAGCCCGTCGCCACCGTTGCCGGCACGAACACCGGCTCGCCGCCGGCCGACAGCGCCGCCGCCGCATAGCATTGGTAGAACGGATTGGGGATTAGCACCGCCGGGCGCTGGCCGGCCTTGGTTTGCGGCATCACCGTGAACAGCGCCAGGAACAGGCCTTCGCGCGTCCCATTGAGCGGCAGCAGGTTCTTGTCCGGATCGATCGAGCCCGCCGGCAATTCGAACCGCCGCACCAGCCACGAAGCCGCCGCTTCGCGCCACGCCGCGCTGCCGTTGATCGGCGGGTAGACGCCGAACTCCTTGCCATGCCGCGCCAGCGCCTCGCCGACGAAATCCGGCACCGCGCCATTGGGATCGCCGACCGCCAGGCTGATCGGCGGCAATCCAGGTTGATGCGGGTCAAGAAGCGCCGCCAGCTTGGCAAACGCCGAAGGCGGAAGCTCGGACAGGCGGCCGGGGAAGAGCATGGCGAAATCCTAGTCGCGCTGCTTCATTGCGTCCAATGACGCTATCGCAGCACTGCCCTCACGTCCTTGAGCAGGAGAAACATGTGCATGGGATCGGTAGGAGAGGGCACGAAGTTGAAGTGCGCATAGAACGCACGCGCATTGTCGTTTTTTGCATTTACGGTGAAAGCTCTGACGCCGGCAATCTCGGCTGCGGCAAGGCCGCGAGCCAGGGCATCTTTGAGCAAAGACGAACCGGCGCCTTTGCCCTGCCAGTGGCGACTTACGGCAAGTCGCGCCAGCAACATGACGGGAATGGCGTGGCGTGCCAGCCCTCGTGACACGCGCTCCGGCGCATCGCCGTGGTTGGCGCCGCCGACCACCAATGTGTGGTAGCCGACAAGATCGTTATCCGTCAGAGCGACATAGGTTTGCGAAGCGTTGGCTTGTTGGTTTTGCAGTGCGTGACGCTGGAGAAAAATATTGAGCGGCTCCGCCCCGCAGTCGAATCCTTCGGTCGGATGTTCGCGCCGAAGCTTTTCGACGCGGAAATCTGCGGTCACTTCTTTCCGCTCTTGCCGCGCTCAAACAGGCTCGGCTCCCGCATGAGGCGCTCGAGTCGCGGCATCGGCCGCGGCGGCGCGTCCAGCGCGGCGAGGAATTTCTCCCACTGCTCGGCATTGAGGAAAAACTGCCGCCGGTCGGGAAGGATTTCTGCCGCATGCGCCAGGGCGCTTTCCAGGACGAATTCGCTGACCGACCGCCCCTTGCTGATAGCCGCCGCCTGCAAGGTCTGCTTGGCCTCCGGCGTCAGCCGCAAGTCCAGCTTTTCCGAGCGCCTCGGAGATTTCGTCGCTGTCGCCATGGATCACCTCCGGCGCAATCTAGCATCGCTGCCAGACAATGTCCTGACAACTTCTACAACCTGAGAGGGTGGCGTGCCGGCGCTGCTCGGCCCAAACAAAAAGGGCGCCCCTTGCGGGGCGCCCCAGTTGTCGCGTCACATGGGGGATCAGCCGTGTACCGTTTCGCCGTGCAGATTGATGTCGAGGCCTTCGACTTCGACCTCGCGGCTGACCCGAAGGCCGATGATCATGTCGATCACCTTCAGGATGATGAAGGTCGCGACGGCGCAATAGACGAACACGCCGCCGATGTCTTCGAGCTGGATCAGCATCTGCCCGAAATTGCCGTCGTGGATCCAGCCATGCGCCAAGGGGTTGATCGCGTTGGACGCGAACACGCCGGTGAGCAGGGCGCCGAGCGCGCCGCCCACGCCGTGCACGCCCCAGGCGTCGAGCGCGTCGTCATAGCCGAACAGCCGCTTCACCCACACCGCCGAGATGTAGCAGATCACGCCCGCCGCGATGCCGATGAACAGCGCATCGAGCGGATTGACGAAGCCCGAAGCCGGCGTGATCGCCACCAGGCCCGCGACCGCGCCGGAGATCATGCCCAGCACCGAGGGTTTGCGGTTGACGATCCACTCGGCGAACATCCAGCCCAGCGCCGCCGCCGCGGTGGCGATCTGCGTCGCCGCCGCCGCCATGCCGGCATTGACGTTGGAGGTCACCGCCGAGCCGGCGTTGAAGCCGAACCAGCCGACCCACAGCAGCGAAGCGCCGATGACGCTGAGCACCAGGTTGTGCGGCGCCATGTTTTCGCTGCCGAAGCCGACGCGCTTGCCCAGCACCAGGCAAGTGATGAGGCCCGCGGTGCCGGCGTTCAGATGCACGACCGAGCCGCCGGCATAGTCGAGCGCGCCCGCCGCGCCGAGCCAGCCGCCGCCCCACACCCAATGGGCGATCGGGCAATAGACCAGGAGCAGCCACAGCGACATGAACCACAGGAAGGCGGAGAACTTCATGCGGTCGGCCAGCGCGCCGGCGATCAGCGCCGGCGTGATGATCGCGAAGGTCATCTGGAAGAACATGTAGACCGACTCGGGGATCGTCG
>CAYXMO010000401.1:0-3303 GCA_964465935.1 uncultured Rhizobium sp. | reverse complement strand
ACGCGATGCGGGTTGGGGCGGCGGTCCTCGCCGCTGTTGGAGACCATGGCCTCCGCCGGGAGGTCGTGCGCCATCACCGGCAGGGGCTTGCGCACCAGCCGCTCGATGTCGCGCAGATGCGTGCGCTCGGCCGGGTCGCAGAACGAGATCGCGATGCCTTCCGATCCGGCGCGCGCGGTGCGGCCGATGCGGTGGACATAGCTCTCCGGCTCGTTGGGCAGCTCGTAGTTGATGACATGCGTCACGTCGTCGACATCGACGCCGCGCGCCGCGATGTCGGTGGCGACCAGGACGCGCACGTCGCCCGACTTGAAGCCTTCGAGCGCGCGCTGGCGTGCGTTCTGCGACTTGTTGCCGTGGATGGCGTCGGACGAGAAGCCGGCCTTCTCCAGATGCTCGCTGACGCGATTGGCGACGTGCTTGGTACGGGTGAAGACGATGACGCGCCGCATCGCTGCGTCGCGCAGCAGATGGCTCAGCAGCGCGCGCTTGTTGCGCTGCTCGATATGGATGACGTGCTGGTCGATGCGGTCGGCGGTGCGGGTCGGCGGCGAGACCTCGACGCGCTCGGGCTCGCGCAGCATGTCGCCGACCAGCTTGACGACGTCGTCCGGCATGGTGGCCGAGAACAGCATCGACTGGCGCTGCTTGGGCAGCATGGCGACGATGCGGCGCACGTCCTTGATGAAGCCCATGTCGAGCATGCGGTCGGCCTCATCGACGATGAGGTAGTGCACGGAGTCGAGGCGGATGTGGTTCTGCTTGATGAGGTCGAGCAGGCGGCCGGGCGTGGCGACCAGGATGTCGACGCCGTGGCGCATGGCGTTGACCTGCGCGTTCTGGCCGACGCCGCCCAGGATCACGGCCTGGCGCATGCCGAGATGGCGGCCGTAGGTCTTGAGGCTCTGGTCGATCTGGATCGCGAGCTCGCGGGTCGGCGCCAGGATCAGGGCGCGGGCGCCCTTATGGGCCGGCGGCTGGCGGTTCTCGGCGAGGCGCTGCAGCAGCGGCAGGCCGAAGGCGGCGGTCTTGCCGGTGCCGGTCTGGGCGATGCCCAGCAGGTCGCGGCCGGCGAGCAGCGCCGGGATGGCGCGGGTCTGGATGGGGGTCGGCTGGGTGTAGTTCTCGGATGCCAAGGCGCGCAAAAGCGGCTCGGAAAGGCCGAGGGAGTCGAAAGTCGTGTTCAAAACAAAGTTCCTTAACCGCGCAGGCGCGCGGGATGCACGCATGGCAAACGGCTTGTTGCCGTCTTCCACGCACATCTGGAGCTAACGGGAGTTGTCATAGAGCCTGCGGTGGGAGCGCCAAATTGCGAAAGCGCCGCGTGCGACCGCCAGGTGATGGCGCGGCTTATGGTCGGTACCCGGATTAATGTCAAGTCATGGATCGATGACGCGCAGTTCCCCATCCGTCAGCACAATTGCCGTGGGCAGACCGAGTCTGCGCCAGAACGGCATCGGCGCGATGCCACAGATGCGGCTGACATAGATCGACAGGATGGTGCCGTGCGTCACAGCGACGATGTCGCCCTCGTTTTTGGCGCACTGGCGATCCAGCGCCTGTTCAAAGCGAGCGAAGCAGGCATCCGCGGTCTCGTCGCCGAACACCAGCTTATCCGGATTGGCGAAGAGGGCGGCGATGCCGGCTTCCAGCGCCTCGCGCGACAGATAGCCGACAGAGCGCCGCGTCTGTTCGGCGAAGCCGGCGTCACTTTCGATCCCAAGACCGAGCCGCGCCGCGATTCTTTGCGCCGTGCCGATGGCTTTGGGTTCGGGACTGCTGGCGATCCCGGCGAAGCGAAAGTCGCGCAGCCGCTCGGCCAGCGCGGCAGCGGCTTCCGCGCCCGCAGCGGAAAGCTTCCACTCCGCCGACGGAACGCCTTCTTCGATCTGCGGCTTGGCGTGCCGGACCAGAACGATGCGACGTGCAGCCATGCAAAGTCTCAACCCAAGCTGTCATGGCCCGCAAAAGCGGGCCATCCAGGTGACAACCTACTTCGAATTTGCAGATTGTTGCTCAGCAGGATTCTGTTGCGTCGAGTTTGCACCAACTGGATGGCCCGCTTTTGCGGGCCATGACATGTGAGAAAAAATGCCGAACTTGCCCGACATCCGCTTCAGCCGCCGCGCCTGCAACGGCGTGACGCTCCATGTCGCCGAGGCGGGACCGCAGGACGGCCCGCCAGTCATCCTGCTGCACGGCTTTCCCGAGTTCTGGTTCGGCTGGCGCTACCAGATCGGCGCGCTGGCCGCTGCCGGTCATCGCGTCATCGTGCCCGACCAGCGCGGCTACAATCTGTCGGACAAGCCCAAAGGCATCGCGAATTACGACGTGGACAAGCTGGCGGACGACGTCGTGGCGCTGGCGGCGCACTACACGAATGAGCCGGTCAATCTCGTCGGCCACGACTGGGGCGCGCTCGCCGCCTGGTGGACGGTGACGCGCCATGCGCAAAAAATCCGCAAGCTCGCCGTCCTCAACTGCCCGCACCCGCAAGTGTGGACGAGCGCGATGCGAAACGATCCGATGCAGCGCAAGGCGAGCTGGTATGTCCGCGCCTTCCGCGTCCCCGTGCTGCCGGAATGGGGCCTGCGGCGAAACAACTACGCCGGGATACTGGCATCGCTGCGCGAGTCGCGCGCGCCGCTCAGCGAAGAAGAGGCCGAGCGCTATCGCACGGCGTGGAACCAGCCGGGCGCGCTGACCGCGATGATCAATTGGTACCGCGCCGTGCTGCGGCACCGCTTCGAACCCATCGCGCCGGGCAGCATCAAGACGCCGGTGCAGATCGTCTGGGGCGAGAAGGACCGCTATGCCCTGCCGGCGCTGGCGGCGGCGAGCAAAGCGCTGTGCGCCGACGCGCATCTGACCTTCCTGCCCGAGGCGACGCATTGGGCGGCGCATGACGAGCCGGAACGCGTCAACGCCATCCTCCTGGAGTTCCTGAAGTAGCAGGGCCAAGCCCTAGGCTTGGGGCCGTTATGGAGCCGCGACCCTAGCGGTAGAACCGCCATGGCGTCGCAGCGACAGTTCATTGCGCAGTGAAACGGCCCGCCTGCCGCGCTGCACCGCGCCATCGCTCCGGACAAGGAGCATTCCCGGCCGCGCAACGGCGGTGCAGTCCCAGCGGAACGTGCTTCAAATCGGCCGCCGAACCCCTCCCCCTGTTGCGGATTCACCGTAGTTTTGCGCATGATGTCTGGAGCGGGCCCGTCCGTTGCCGGACGAGCGGGCGCGCGACTGGGTATTTTCCGGCGGGGCACGGCATTCGGCGACATCATGGCGAACTACGACAACGGCGGC
>CAYXMO010000400.1:0-3303 GCA_964465935.1 uncultured Rhizobium sp. | reverse complement strand
ACGCCGCGCCTCGACGCGCTGTTCAAGCTCGACAGCAAGGAAGCCGGCGGCGAAGTCGGGCGCATCGATTTCAGCTTCTGGATGAACGCCCAGGACGGAACGATCAGCGGCGTCACAGTCACGAGCGCGCCGGTCGAGAACGCGCCCGGCCGCCTGGTCGTGATCGCCAAGTTCAAGAACGAGAAGACGCCGAACGAAATCCATTTCTACTTCGAGAAGACGCCCGCCGGCTGGAAGCTCGACGACGCCCGCTCGCTGCTCGGCGAGCAATGGACGTTGTCGCTGATCCTCAAATACGGCTGGGACGCCGCCAATTGACCGCATTCGCGGACGTCATGTCGTCTAATTCGTCGGATTGTTCGACGGCGGCGGCGGGCTTGTCGACGTCGCGGTCGCGGTTGGCGCCACCGTCGTGGTGACGGCCGGCGGCTTGGGCGCCTGCGCCGATTTGCTATTGGCGCTGTCTTCCTTCTTTTTCGCCAGGAAGGCCTTGAAGTCGCTGTTGGATGACACCGCCTTTGGCGCCGCCACTTTCTTCTTTGCGATTCCGATGAAGTTCATGCTGTAAGGGTCGTAATCCCGGATCAGGACGCTCTCCGGCGCGCCGGCAAGGTTGCCTAGGACCTTGTTGCCATGCACCAGTATCGTCGCCCGCCTGAACTCATCGATCGATACGCCGGACTGATTCACATTGTCGAAGATGTAGGACGCGCCGTTGATTGAGACGACGGTAAAGATGTGGTTGTCGTAGCCGATCTTGAGGCCGTTATAATCGAGGTCTTTTCCGGCGTAGTAGATCGACGAATTGTGAGTCGACTGGCTGCCCAGATTGATCTTCATGTGCTTGGTCTCGAACTTGAGCGTGTCCTTGGAAATCGATGCAATTTTGACGAGACGGTCGCGAAACTCGCGGGCGAAGATGCCGCATTGGAACAAGATGGGTGGAATGCTGAGCGCGGCCTCCTGAACCATTTCCAAGGTCGACTTGTTCTTGATGTGCTTGAGAATTCCGAGCGGGGTCTCATTCCGCTTCGCGATGAACTTGGCATACTGCTTGGACAAGGGGTCCCACTCGGCGGTGTACTCTTCCTTCGCCGCCGTCTCGCGCATGCCCAGAGCCAGGATGGCTTTGTGGACCTCCTGAAACGATGACGGGGCGGCGGGCGCCGATCGCTGAACCACGCCCGGCGCATGCTTCTGGCCCGGCGCCGCGATGCGAAACGGCGCTGCCGGCGGGGTTGGCGCGCGCAATGCGGCCGGCTGCCCCTTTGCAACGATCTTGGGCTGTGTCGTTCCGGCCGGTCCGAATTTTGTCGGCGGCGGCGGAGGAAATCTGGGCGCGAGAGACGGCTGCGCGGCCGCGGCAACGGGCGCCCCGAACCGAGTCGGTGGCGGCGCTGGCCGCCGGGCTTCGGCTTGCGCCGCGTTTCGCAGCCCGAAGCGGGTAGGCGGCAACGGCCTGCGGGTGTTCACCAAATCCTCGACTTTTCCCTTGCCGATATTCATAGGCGTGCCATGGCTGAAAGTCATCCTATGCCGTGATTTAGCGCTAACGGCCGGACGTGGAGCCTTCCTGGCTGATGCTGTCGTCGATGCCGGCATGCTGCCGAAGTTTTCGGCGGCCAAGGCGATGCTCAAAGAGTTTGATACATCACGAAGGCATCGACATAGCCCATCGCCGGATGCGCGAAGGCGCCGGGCAGGCGGCCGACGATGTGGAAGCCGCAGGCCTGCCACAGATGCAGCGCCCGCGCATTGGTCGCGACCACGAGATTGAACTGCATGGCGCGGTAGCCTTGCCGCCGCGCCTCGTCCAACGAATGCAGACACAGCGCCCGGCCGACACCATGGCCCCAGGCATCGGGCAACGTCATGTAACCGCAATTGCAGACATGGCCGGCGGGGCCGCTGCTGTTCGCCTTGATGTAGTAGGTCCCGATCAGGCGCCCGCCATCGTCCTGCGCGACCAGGATCGTGTGCTCCGGCTTCCACCAATAGGCGAGGGCGTCTTCCTTCGAAATGTCGCGCGGCTGCGGATAGGTTTCGCCGGCGCGCAGCGTCGGCTCCAGGATCGCCCAGAGCTGTTCGTCGTCGCTGCGCGTTCCTCGCCGGATGGTTGCCATCGCGGCGAGCTTAGACCGAAATCTCCGCCGTCATGTAGAGCGCGCAGGTCCCCGACAGCACGGTGCGCGCGCCTTCGTCGATGCAGATAAGATCGCCGCCGCGCGGGCTGGCCTGGCGTGCCTTCAGCGTCTTCTTGCCCAGCCGCTTCGCCCAATAGGGCACCAGGGCGCAATGCGCCGAGCCGGTGACGGGGTCTTCCGGCACGCCTTTCTCCGGCGCGAAGAAGCGCGAGACGAAATCATAGCCCTGGTCGCCCGGCGCCGTCGCGATCAGGCCCCAGATGCCGTGCGGATGCAGCAGGCGCGCGACGTCGCCCGGCCCGGCAAGGCCGCGCACCGCATGGGCGTCGTCCCACACCGCCAGGACATAGCGCCCTTTGAGCACCGCCGCCGGCGGCGCGGCGCCGAGCGCTTCGCCGATCTCTTTGGCGAAGTCCGCCGCGCCATAAGGCGCGACGGGATCGGAGGGCAGCGACATCGTGTGGAGTCCCTTGCTGCCGCGATCCACCACCAGCGTGCCGGAGCGGGTCTCGAACGCCACGCTCTTGAGCGACGGCGCCAGCTTTTCGAACAACAGCCAGGCGCTCGCCAGCGTGGCGTGGCCGCAGAGCTCGACCTCGGCTTCGGGCGTGAACCAGCGCAGCTCGTATCTGCCCTCGCCGGCGGCCACGAAGAACGCGGTCTCGGCGAGATTGTTCTCGTTGGCGATTCGCTGCATCAGGCTGGCGTCGAGCCAGCGCTCGAGCGGCACGATCGCCGCGGGATTGCCTTCGAACGGCCTGGCCGCGAAGGCATCGACCTGCCACATCTTGAGATTCATCTTGGGTCTCCAAATAGCGGCGCCACGCTAGGCGGCTTCGCGCGCGGCGCGAACAGGCACGCGAGCATGGCGCGTATGTTCGCGGCGCGGGCGCGTCGTGGCTTCGGTTGCACCTGTGGGGATATGGGAGAATTGGGGTTTGGACCGACTCGGTTCAAGTACCGGTCGAAAAAATTTTCATCGCATCTGTATCCACGCAAGGATGCACGCGGAGCCGCCGAGGACGTGGAGAAATCGAACATGACGCGTGGATCACCGTGCGCTCGACGCGCCCTGACGATATTTTCTTTCAACGCAAATAAAAATTGGTGATTAGGGCGAAACGTAACCCAGGTATGCCTTCAAGAAGAGCTTGAAGGT
>CAYXMO010000399.1:0-3304 GCA_964465935.1 uncultured Rhizobium sp. | reverse complement strand
AGGACACGCGCGGCATGATCCGCATGCACCAGTTCGACAAGGTCGAGCTCGTCTCCATCACCACGCCCGAGCAGTCCAATGCCGAGCACGAACGCATGACCGACGCGGCGCAGGAAATCCTGCGCCGCCTCGACCTCGCGCATCGCGTCGTCACGCTGTGCACCGGCGACATGGGCTTCTCCGCGCGCAAGACCTACGACATCGAGGTCTGGCTGCCGGGCCAGAACCGCTTCCGCGAGATCAGCTCGTGCTCCAATTGCGGCGACTTCCAGGCGCGGCGCATGAACACGCGCTATCGCGGGTCCGACGGCAAGGTGAAGGGACCGGTCCACACGCTGAACGGTTCGGGCCTCGCCATCGGCCGCACCCTGATCGCGATCCTGGAGAACTACCAGAACCCCGACGGCTCCATCGCAGTGCCCGATGCGCTCAAGCCCTACATGGGCGGCGCGGAGAAGATCGCGAAGGTTTAGGGCGTCGAGCACTTGAGCGGCGCGTCGTCCTTCGAGGCTCGCTGCGCTCGCACCTCAGGATGACGCGACTGCTGCAGTAGGTGCGTCACCCTGAGGTGCCCGCCACTTCGGCGGGCCTCGAAGGGCGACGTGCCGTTGCGCCTCAGCTCCTCACCTGCCGGCTCGACATCGCCAGATCCTCCGCGCTGCCCATCGCATTGCCGGCGCCTTCGCCGGTCAGCGCGAATTCCGGCGGCACGATCTCCGGTCCCGCGCCCGGCGGCAGCGGCGGCGTGTAATAGCCCAGCGCATAACGCCCCATCGTGTAACCCAAGAGCTTCGCCAATTCCGGATCGAGCGTCCGCGCCACGTCGGGCGGCACCGACAGATACTGGTTCTCCTCCTGCCGCAGCCAGCCCAGCGAGTAGCTGATGTTGAGCCCGACACGGTCGCCGTTCGAGACGTTGGCGCCACCGCCGTGGAACGTGCTGCCGGTGTAGAGCACCACCGATCCCGCCTTCATCTGCGCATAGCCGATCTCGTCGGGCATCGCGATCCGGTTGTCCGGCCATTCGGTCGAACCCGGCACCACCTGCGTTGCGCCGTTCTCGCGCGTGAAGTCCGACAGCGCCCAGATCGTGTTGACCTGCGGCTCCAGACCCTTCAGCCATGTCCCCCACAGCCAGCGGTCGCGATGGATCGGCTGCGCCGGCTGGCCGGGCATGATGCGGATCACTTGCGTGACATGGATGTGATAGCGATCGCAGTTGGCGAGCAGCACGCGGTCCGCCACGGCGCGCACCGTCGGATGCAGCGCCAGCTTGCCCGCCGACGGCGAACGCGCCATCACCGCGCCGGTGCGCGTGGTCTGAAAGCCGCCGAACGCATCCGATCCCGTCGCCGTCGCCTCGACATAAGGCCGGAGCTCCGCATTCACCCGCGCCAGCGTCTCGGCGTCGATCGCGTCTGTCAGGATCACGGCACCGTCGCGCGTCATCGCCATCATGATGGCGTCGATCGGCGCATCGGGTGCGAAGGATTCAAGCTGCGGCATGGCGGTCTCCGTGGCTGCGCCGACGCTAGCAAGCCGGTCGCGGCGTCGGGAAGAAAAGTGATCGCCCGCCGCTCTTGAACCTGCGCCCGCCGCGCCCATCTCCTCTTTCCACGCTGCCGATCCGGGTGGCGAAGAGGAAGAAGGAGACACCTGGGGGTACCCCCTACGATTTTTTGAGGAACAATTATGTTGCCGAAGGCGGTTGCGGATGTCGCGAAGCGGCGCCTCGTATCCAGCGCGATTTACCTTGTACTCCAATCGCTTGCTGCGAAATCCGCCGAATTGAATTGCGGATTTTGAAATCGAGGGGCTCTGTCGTAGACACCTCTCCGTTTTCTGGATTCCCTCGAATCCGCAAAACAATGATCAAGCGGCTGCGGTTTTGGACGCGGGAAGGACCAGATTTAGCGATGCGGATTTTGGTGACCAATGACGACGGCATCCACGCCCCCGGCCTGGTCGCGGTCGAGAAGATCGCCCGCGCCTTGACCGACGACGTCTGGGTCGTCGCGCCCGAGACCGAGCAGTCCGGCGCCTCGCACTCGCTGACCCTCACCATGCCGCTGCGCCTGCGCGAGATCGAGAAGCAGCGCTTCGCCGTCACCGGCACGCCGACCGATTGCGTGATGATGGCCTGCGCCCATGTGATGAAAGACAAGCCGCCGACCCTGGTGCTCTCCGGCGTCAACCGCGGCTCCAACATCGCCGACGACGTCACCTATTCGGGCACCATCGCCGGCGCGATGGAAGGCTGCGCGCTCGGTATCCCGTCCATCGCGCTCAGCCAGTCCTATGGCTGGACCGAAGGCGCCGAGATTCCGTGGGACTGCGGCGTGGTCCAGGGCCCGCCGCTGATCAAGAAGCTGGTCGAGGCCGGCTGGCCCGGCGACGTGCTGATGAACATCAACTTCCCCGACGCGCCGCCGCATGAGGTCAAGGGCATCGACATCGCCGCCCAAGGCAAGCGCGACCTGCAGACCGCCAATCTGGAGCGCCGCATCGACGCGCGCGGCAATCCCTATTTCTGGATCGGCTTCAAGCGCGTGCGCTCCAACCCGCCGGCCGGAACTGATTTGTACGCGATCTACAACAAGCGCATCGCGGTGACGCCGCTGCACCTCAACCTCACCGAGTTCAAGGTCGTCGAGACCCTGCGCCAGAAGCTCGGCAAGATCGCGCTGGCGTGACGCGGTGACCGACGATCCGCGCCAGATCCAGCTCATCATGGAACTGCGCGGGCAGGGGATCGACGACCGCCGCGTCCTCGAAGCCATCGAGAAGACGCCGCGCGAAGCTTTCGTCGAAGCCCCATTCACCGCCCAGGCTTACGACAATTCGGCGCTGCCGATTGCCTGCGGCCAGACCATCAGCCAGCCCTTCATCGTCGCCTATATGACGCAGCATCTCGACGTGCAGCCGCCCCATCGCGTGCTCGAGATCGGACCCGGTTCGGGCTATCCGGCCCCGGTTCTGGCCCCTTTTGGCCGCCCCGTCTACACGATAGAGCGCCACAAGCCGCTGCTGCGCGAAGCCGAAGCGCGCTTCAAGGCGCTCGGTCTGCACAACATCGCGACCAGCCACGGCGACGGCTTCAAAGGCTGGCCGCGGCAGGCGCCGTTCGACCGCATCATCCTGTCCTGCGCGGTTCCTGCCCTGCCGCCAATCCTTATCGAACAGTTAAAACCGGGCGGCGTGCTGATCGCGCCCTTGGGTGATGTGCCGAAATCGGACGGTTTCGCCCTCCCGGAAAGCTTTTCTCAACGATTAACCAAGATGATCCGAACCGAGACAGGCGTGA